>NZ_JBMXHE010000046.1:0-28026 GCF_053987695.1 Palaeococcus sp. (in: euryarchaeotes) | reverse complement strand
ATTCCCCTCCCAGAGTCAGCTCTATTAAAATTTCATTATTTTCAAGGATTCCTCGCCTGAGTTTTTCCTTCCATCCTTCCAAATCACTCACCGATAGAAGGTTTTAAAGGGAAAATATAAGGCTTTCCTGAACCAAAAGTTAAACTCCTAATCGCCTCTTAATTCTCCCCACCTCTCTTTTTGCCTCGCTCAGACCGAGCTTTTCAAGCATTTCCTCCCGTGGAATTCCATTCTCATCGTATCCAATCTCCTTATAGTACCGCCTTACTTTTGCCTTAATCTCCTCCCTGCCGGGAGCTTTGCCCTTTAGCGGACCGTGTAAAAGGGGTTCATAGAAGCGTTCGGGATTTTCATCATCTCTCCTCGGATCCCAGTATGTATCAGGGCCCCCCAAAAGCAAAAGAATCCTCTGGAGGTGGATTATCCTCAAACCCACTTCATTTAGCCATTTCTCGGGAGTTATATCAAAACCCGTCAATGCATTTCCAAACTCGATGATCCTCTCAAAGCCGGGCTTTGTGACAAACATGCACACCACTCCAGAATCATAGAATGCGTTGACGAGCTCCCCCTCATAACTCCTTACCGGAAGCCCCGCTGTCGCAGTGTGATCCCCACCTTGGACGGAAACGGCGTAACTAATGTCTTTCGTATAGTCAAGGTCGCTCCTTATCCCGTGGGCACCGATACCTATGCCTTTTACATGAACAGCATATTTCATGGCGTTAACTCCCTTCATTTCGGAAATCTCGAGAGCTGCCCTGTAAGTCCCCTCGGCAAAGATTTTTCCAATCCCTTCCTTATCCACAATCATGTAGATGAGCTTTGCAAAGGCACCTTCATCGCCCCATTTGAGCTCAAAACCAATATCCTCTTTAGTCAAAATACCCCTCTGATAAAGCTCAGCGGCAAATCCCAGAACATTCCCTGCATTTATACCATCGAGTCCAAGCTCATCCACAAGATATGAGAGATAAATAATCTTCTCCGGATCAAAAATGCCTAAGTTTGTCCCCAAATATGCCATCAGCTCGTAGTCCGGGGCATCCGTAATCGAGCCTTTATATGGACCATAGCGGAGATATGAGATCTTCATGCAGTTCACAGGACACCCATAATCTGCCCAGTACTTCTTAATCCATGCTCTGTTTTCAAAGTTAACGACGCTTATCCTTTCATCCTCGTGATACTCTTCCTGCCAGTTCCTTACCGGCTGGCTGGAGCGATCCTTGCCGACACTGTAGCCACCCACACCGGTGCCCCACTCCCTAAAGGTCGTCATCGTTAGGAGCTCCTTCCAGAAGTCCTTTAACATTGCCTTCATTTTTTCCTTGTCATAAACTTCAGGCAGGGGTTTGCTTCCCTTAACGAGTATCGCCTTCAAATTCTTGCTCCCCATAACCGCACCGAAACCGCCGTAACCGGCAGCATGCATGAGTTTTGTCATTATGGCGGCAAACCGAACCTTATTCTCGCCCGCTTTGCCAATATACATCATCGCAGGTTCCTTTGGAAGACCTCTAAGCTTTTCCCTCTTTTTAATTTCGCCATATGCCTCTTTCAATATAGTTTTGTGGAGGTCAACCCCTCCCATTCCCCAGTACCTTTCAGCATCTCTTATTTCCACGTCATCATTGTAAACGAGAAGATAAACAGGGGTCTTGGCCCTTCCCCTTATAATTATCCCATCATAACCCGAAGCTTTAAGTTCAAGCCCAACTTCACTACTCAGGACACTTCCAACCACACCATTGCTCTCCGGAGATTTGGAAAGCACGGCGGTTTTCATCCCAGGATAGTAACCAGTTAACGGACCCGTTAAAACCAGGAGAATGTTCTCCTCACCAAGAGGATCTATTTTTTCCCAGCGTTCTCCAAGCTCCTTCCATAGGATATAAACACCGAGTCCTCTACCACCGTAGAACTTTTTCAAAACATCGTCATCGAGTTCAACTACCTTAACCCGTTCCCTCGTTAGGTCAACATCCAGAATTCTTCCATGATATCCATACATGAATCTCACCCCAAAAATCCTTCTCCAAAAAGTTTCTTTGCGATTTCGTTGCTCTTCTCAAGGGGATTCCTAGCAAAAGTCCGGTATATGGAGCGATAGTTCCCCTTAACGATTTTAAGGGCATCATGCCCCGCTTCATGGCAAACTTCCACGCACTTTGGACTCCCCCCGCAGAGGTCGCATATTACCACGCTCCCTTTCCCTTCGGGGATTCTTGGGACACTTCCCGGGCATGCCAGCACACAGGCGCCACACTCCGTACAGTTCTCCTCCATAACAACAACAGCTCCAGTGATTTCATCCACGCTTAAGGCGTCAAAGTTGCATGCACTGACACATGGATAGTCCGGGCATTGAACACATGTATGAGGAACGTCTACACCCGGAAGAAACTCAAATACCCTTATTCTTGACGCTTCGGGCCATATTATCCCCTCGTGCTCCAGGGAGCAAGCTATCTCACACAATCTGCATCCGCTGCACTTATCCGGGGTTATCAAAATCCAAACCCTTTCTATATCCTCACCCATTTGATAACACCTAACAATTTTAGGGCGATGTTTTATATATCTCTTACGTAAATCAAATCGTTTAGATTTTCCTTTAAAGACAAATGCTTATAAACCAAAGAAATCAATTATGCGGCATGAAAAGAGCTGAGCTCATCCTTTTGGGCATAACGGCAATATGGGGATTCACCTTCCCGGCCATGAAGGTTAGCCTGTCCTACATGTCACCAATCCTCTTTTTGGCATATAGATTCGGAATAGCATCCTCCCTGATGCTCCTAATTTTCAGGAGAAGGGTTCTTAAAAAGGAAGCTTTCCTGGAAGGAGCCTTGCTGGGTATTACTCTCTTCTTCGGGCATGGATTTCAAATTGTGGGCTTAAAATACACGAGCGCTTCAAATTCGGCATTCATAACCTCACTCTATGTGATCTTCACACCCTTCATAGCATATTTCCTCCTCGGAGACATATTAAAAAGGAGGGATTTTCTTTCACTTGGAATAGCAATGCTGGGGCTGTACCTAATCTCAGGGGCGAGCTTGAACTTCAATTACGGAGATTTGCTGACCGTGCTGTGTGCTCTCTCCTTCGCATTCCAGATAGTACTTGTCCAAAAGTTTGGGGAGAAGGACTATATAAGTCTGGCATTCTGGCAGATTTTCTGGAACTTTCTATTTTCAAGTGCATATGCTGCATTTTTTGAGGGAATTAAAATCCCCAATGCACTCTCTCCGTGGCTCGGTATACTTTACACCGGCATCTTTGCGACCGTTATTGCCTTCACGCTTCAAGTGAAATATCAAAAGGAGACAAAAGCGCATAAAGCCGCCCTTATATATTCTTCGGAACCTATATTCGGGCATATATCCGCTTTTTTAACTATTGGGGAAATTCTAAGTACCAGAGGATATCTTGGGGCTATGCTTATACTCGGAGCAATCTGGAACGAGATACGAAACCACTAGCTATACTATTGAGCTCTCCAAGAGGCGGAGCTCTTTCTCCTCCCAGGCATTTTTCTCCATAACCAGAATTAGAACTCCCCCGTAAAAAATGGCAAAATCCTTTAATGAAGCCAAAAACTTCACCAGAGCATCAAAACCATTGTAGGTTTTTAAATATTCGGGACAGTCTATTAAAACAACCCCTTCAAACCCCTTCTCATGGGCTTCTTTAAAGTATCTGGAAGCCATCTCCGCCATTTTGCCCAAATTCGTTGGAGAAATCGCATCATGCTCCGTGGTGTTTGTTATGAAAAACCTTTTCCATGTCTCAGGAACCTCAAGATTCCTCACAAATGCCAGAACAGGTACATCCTTTAAAGTTTCCTTCACCCTTAAGTACTCCTGCGAGGTTATGATCATAACCCCCGGCTTGAAGTGGAGCTCAACTGAGGGTTTTTCAAATTTTATAAATTTCTCTGTGAAGGCAAATTTCACCATTAGACATGCTGAAAGAACAGTTAAAACGGCTCCCAAAGTGAATCCTATAGGCGAAAACCATCCAGTGTGCCTTAGCAGCGGATAATCCAGCTTGTGAATCCCATGTATGGAGAGAATTATTCCAAGGTACAGAGCATTGCTGTTGTATGTTTTCCTTGTATATAGCAACAGAATACCCGAAAAGAAGATGAAAAGTGAAGAGAAAGCATAGGGGAGACCCAAAATCACAAACCAGTCGGAAGAATACCCAAAATTGCCGAGGAAGATTGTGTAAATTGATATTATAACCGGTGCTATCGAGACAATTTTGAACTCTTCTGCCAGGATGCAGTTCTCCTTTAAGAGTTCAATAACCCCGTAAAAAAGGAATGCCGCCCAAAAAGCTTCTGCAAGAGAAAGAAGGTATAAATTTCCCAGCATATCCGATAGAATGGATAAAGATGCACTTAACCATGAGAGTGACCAGTAAAGTGCCGGTACTCTCTGGTATTTCAGGTATACATATGCCAGCATCCCAAAGGCGACCACCTTGGCTGAGAGGCTTAATGACTGTCCCAAAAGGAGCAACGCTGAATCCATAGCATCACCAATGTTAATGTTATCCAAAGTATATATAACCACTTCGGTTCCTGTTAATATCAAACCGTCCAATGAAGGTAACCTGAACTTACGATATCCGCAATAGACTTAAAGTTCTGGTAACTAAAAAAGAAAGGTGGTTTATGTCTCTCATGAGGTTATCAGGGACTACAACGCATGTTATCGTGTGATATAAGGGAAAGCTTATCCACCCGCCAGCTTCTGAGAGGCTTGGAATACCCACCAATGAGATCTGGATCTCAGAGCTCTTAAAGCACTATGAGCCCTACGGTGCCATGGAGGAGCTCTCAAGGATTAAAGGAATTGGAAAAAAGAGGCTCAGCATCCTCAAGGAGCACTTCTGGTGTTTAGAGGAGGAGATATATGTATGCAAGTCCGAGGAAGAACAGGGCTAAAGCAGGGAGCAGCATCTTTTTATAGACTCCTCCGAGTTCTGCTTTATAGTATTCCGCCGAAAAGACCAGACACAGGTGCACAGGGCTAAATAGCATTCCCATATATCCACTCAGATATGCAAGGGCGATTTTGTCAAAGCCCGTAAAGAAAGGCGCGAGAAGGGGAAACGTCATACCGACATATGCAAAGCTGATTCCCGTGATAAGACCCACAACGAAGGGTGTAATCGTTATGACAAGCACTATGGGAAGATTGAGCTCAAGAATCGTTTTTGGGAGTGTTTTAACGGCTCCCGTAACATCCAGGAGCTCCTTGAAGTACATAACGGATAAGAGAAGAAAGAGTATCTTGGGCTGGAGAGCATACCTAATAACTTCCCTCTTGCTAACCTTTTTAAAGTATGGTATTAACGCAGATAAAAAGCCTATAAAAGCCCCGTATACCATATCATAGCCAAAGACTATTGAAACCACGATTATTACAAGAATCGGGTATGTGCTCTTTAGGAAGAGCTTTAGACCTTCTTTTCTGTTACCTCTCTCCTCATCGAGGGTTTTTATTGGCTTCAAAAGGAAGAAATAACCCACAACAACCATTATGATCGTGAAGGGAAACATCTTTGTGCTGAACTCTCTAATTGATATCCCAAGAATAGCCGAGGCGATGATTATGGATTGATACATGGGCCAGGAGTGCTCCCATATGTGTCTGAACCAGTAGTTTATGAGAGTCTTCTTTTCGGGAGGAACGCCCAATCTATCCGCAATTCCCTCAATCATTGGGGCAGAAACAAGGGCTCCAGCCGGCATGGGCATCAGACCTATCAAAGATGGGAGTGCCGCTAGAGAATATTTCTCACTTGGAAAAAGTTCTTTAGCCGCCTTCTCCATGCACTTGAGATAACCTATCTGGGAGAAAACGTTTGTAAGCCCCATTATTGAAACAATTATCAGAATCAGTCTTATGGTGGTCCATGAAGTTATGGACACGTAGAGGGTGTTTAAGAGATCCCATGGAGTTAGCCCAAAGAGCAGACCGAGAGTTAGAGAGCCGGTAAAGATCGAGAGTCCGATATTAACTTTAAGCCTTATCAGGAGTATGACGAGTGTGAATGATGCCACAAGATAGAGGAGTTCGTTCATGGCTTTCACCGATATGGTAATGTGTAGATGAATATCTAATTGAAACTTATAAAGTTTTAGGAGCTGCCGTCCTAAGAAGTCCCAGAGTTCCCAAAAACTTTATAAATAAAAATCCCCAACTTTGCCCGATGCCCATGAGGGGGGAGTGTTTTATCCTTCGCTTTGCCCATAACTGAGGGCTCTTCTAATGATTTGGTTAGGTTACTTTATAGTTTTCAGGGGGTTTTGATATGATAAAGGAACCAGAGATGAAGGAGTATAATCCTCAAGTGCTAGAGGAGAAAATAGAAAAGTTTTGGAAGGAAAACGACGCCCAGAGGAAGGTAAAAGAGCTGAGGAAGAATTCAAAGGCTTATTACTTTTTGGACGGCCCGCCCTACGTCAGCGGCGCCATACACCTCGGAACAGCTTGGAATAAGATAATCAAGGACATGGTCATCCGTTTTAGAACAATGCAGGGTTATAACGTTAGGAGACAGCCCGGTTTTGACATGCACGGTCTCCCGATAGAGGTTAAGGTCGAACAGGCCCTTGGCTTAAAGATAAAGAAGGATATAGAGGAGACCGTAGGCGTTGACAGCTTCATAAAGAAGTGCAAGGAGTTCGCCTTAAAAAACCTCAAAGTTATGACGGAACAGTTCAGGATGCTCGGCGTCTGGATGGACTGGGATGATCCGTACATGACCATAAAGAATGAATACATAGAGGCGGCTTGGTGGACTTTAAGGAGAGCCTGGGAGAAGGGGCTCCTTGAGAAAGACCAGAGAGTTCTCCACTGGTGCCCGAGGTGTGAAACCGCACTTGCAGAGCATGAGGTTAGGGGAGAGTACAAAATAAGGAAAGACCCGAGCATCTATGTCAAGTTTAAAGTCGAAGGGAAGGAAAATGAGTACCTCCTCATCTGGACGACCACACCATGGACGCTCCCCGCCAACCTGGCGGTTGCCGTTAATGAAGAATACGACTATGCAAAGGTTAAAGTTGGAGAGGAGTACTGGATAGTTGCAAAGGCTCTCGTGGAGAAGGTCCTAGACGAAGCAGGAGCTGAAGGTGAGGTCGTTGAGGAATTCAAGGGCAAGGAGCTCGAGGGAATAAGATACGTCCATCCCTTCTTGGATGAGTACCCGAGGCAGAGAGAGTTTAGAGAGAGATATGAGTGGGCTCACCGCGTGATTCTTGGAGAACACGTTACTCTTGGAGAGGGAACGGGGCTCGTGCACACGGCTCCGGGCCATGGTGAGGAGGACTTTGAAATAGGAAGGGAATACGGCTTACCCGCCTATTCGCCCCTTGATGACGAAGGGCGTTACACGGAGGGCAAATGGAAGGGCATCTTCGTAAAGGATGCTGATCCTGAGATAATAGAATACCTCAGGGAAAAGGGTGTTCTCGTGAAAGCGGGTGAAGTTGAACACAAATATCCTCACTGCTGGCGCTGTAAGACTCCTCTGATATTCAGGGCAACGGATCAATGGTTCCTAAAGATAAGCAAAGTCAAGGAGAAGATAATAGAGGAGAATGACAAAAACGTTACATGGTATCCGGATTGGGTTAAAGTGCGCTACGATAATGGAGTAATGAACTCCGGAGACTGGTGTATATCGAGACAGAGATACTGGGGCGTTCCGCTTCCAATATGGAGTGACGGAAAAGACATATATGTCGTAGGAAGTTTCAAGGAGCTTGTTGAGCTCACAACAGCTATTGAAGTGGGAGGGGAGCGCATAGATCTACCCGAGGGATATGACGAAAAACTCAAGGTGATAGAAGAGAAGCTCGGCCCCGAAGACCTCCACAGACCCTACGTGGATGCATTCATAATAAAAGTCAACGGCAAAGAAATGCGCCGTGTAAAGGACGTGGTGGACGTATGGTTCGACTCGGGAATAGCCTCATGGGCTTCCCTTGGATATCCAAGAAATAAAGAGCTTTTTGAGAAGCTATGGCCCGCGGATTTTGTAGTGGAGGGACAGGATCAGGTTACAAAATGGTTCTACTCCCAGCAGGCTGCCTCGGTGATAGCCTTTGACACAGTACCCTATAAGAACGTTGCAATGCACGGCTATGTACTCGATGAAAAGGGCGACAAAATGAGCAAGAGCCTTGGAAACATCATAAGACCCGAAGAAGTGGTTCAAAAAGAGGGACGCGACTCCTTCAGATTCTACATGCTATGGGCAAATGTGCCATGGGAGGATTTGAGGTTTAGCTGGACAGGGCTGAACCAGGTTAAGAGAATGCTCAACATACTCTGGAATGTGTATATACTAAGCTCAACATACATGAGCCTGGATAACTTTGACCCAACCAAAGTTAATGTTGAAGAGCTTCCACTTCGCGAGGAGGATAGATGGATACTCTCGAGGGTGAATTCCCTCGTTGGGAAGGTAAGCACGGGCATCGAGACCTTCTACCTGATAAGAGCCACGAGAGAGATATACGACTTCGTGGTCGAGGACCTGAGCCGCTGGTACGTTAGACTCATAAGAAAGAGAATGTGGGTGGAGAGGGACGACCCGGACAAACTGGCAGCTTACTGGACTCTGTGGCATGTCTTCGACGTGCTGCTCCGGCTGATGGCACCATTCACACCATACATAGTGGAAGAAATATACCAGAACATGATAAGACCCTTCAAAGAGAGGGAAAGCGTTCACATGGAGGACTGGCCAGAAAAGGATGAGAGATGGGTGGATGAAGAGCTCGAGAAGGAGATGGCAGTGGTGAGGAGGATAGTGGAAGCGGGATCCTCAGCCAGGCAGAAGGCAAGGATAAAGCTCCGCTACCCCGTTAGGGAGATAATCGTGGAAACCAATGACGAATTAACAAAGAGAGCCGTTGAAAGACTCAATTACCTCCTTAAAGACCAGCTGAATGCCAAAGAAGTCAGAGTTGCAAAGGTGGAGCGCAGCATAGTGGTCAAACCAAACTTTGCCAAGCTGGGGCCCCACTTTAAGGGGGATGCAAAGCTCGTTGCTGGATGGATAAGCCAGCAAAACCCAAAGGAGCTCTACGAGAGCTTAATGAAAGAAAAGATGAAAGTTGAGATAGAAGGAAAGGAATTCACCCTCGAGAGGGAGCACATACTGGTCGAAGAGGAGCTCCCGGACTTCCTCGTGGGAGAGGAGTTCGACCATGGGAAGGTGTTCATAAACAGGGAGCTCACGAGAGACCTCATAATGGAAGGAGTTGCAAGAGAGTTCGTGAGAAGAATACAGGAAATGCGGAAACGGCTCGATCTTGACGTCAACGACCGCATAATCGTCACCATAGACACGAGCGGAGAGAACAGAGAGCTCCTGGAGGGGATGCTCGATTACATAAAAGGAGAGACAAGGGCCGTCGAAGTCCGCTTTGAAGAAGCAAAGGGCTACGTCGTCGAGTGGCCCGAGGTCAATGCGAAGATTGGGGTTGAGAAGATCGAGGGCTAATGCCCTCACTTCTAAGCCCTTAAAATTTCAATTTTCAAGCTACCTATTGTGAGTGAAAGGTTTTTAAGTTTTTCCAAGTGTTCATTGCGAGTGGCCGCCTTAGGACTAACATCGGTATATGAACGAAAAATTAAACATCTCTCTAATGAGATGTTTGAACGAATCGAAAACTTAATATGTTCATACAGTCAAGTTGTTATTGGTGATGCTATGAAAAAGAGAATAATTGCAACGTTATTGATGGGTTTAGTTTTTTTTTGGTTTTTTCGTAATGGCAAATGACGTACAAGTGCCGTATTTTAAGAACCTGGCAAGTGTGAACATTCAAAATGCAGGAGAGGCACACGTTTTTGTTTCAGCCCTGTATCCAGAAGGCTTTAAGCAGATTGGCGAATATGACATCAAAGGCAATGGCAGGATTTTAATACGCCTTGGAGACTTGAGAAAAGCCTGGCAGAATGAGTACATAAAGAACAAAAGGCTTTCACAGCCGTTAATCCTCTTAACAATAGTCACAAAAGATGGGAAAGTCTCTGTTGAGAGCGTTAACTTCAACTGGGACAAAATGCCTCAATCCAAAGCAGTGACTCTAAAGTTCAAAACGTTAAAGAACGCTGTAAAAACTGCATCTGCACAAGCGGATGGTGTACAGCCATTGGGCTATTACAGCCGCACGCTGGTGGACTCTGAGGATTGGACAGCACCCACTATAGTAGCCCAAGTAACACCCGACAGCACCACAAAAGGCTATATTTCATATGCCTATTCAATCAATAAAAAAGTTGGATTTAGCATTAATGCTTTTGTGGACAGTGACTGGACGAGATTAGCGTCATACAATATAGTCCAAAAGAATAAGAGGGGTTCTCATTACGCCAACTTCCCCAAGGGTAGCCCATATTATATCTGGATGAACGTTAAATACCGCTACGAGAAATGGCGTGTTTACAGCAACGGCTGGATGTGGTATGAGGAGTATGTCTACGTAAAGGATTTTTATCCTAGTACAATAACCGGCGGAACATCAAAACCCTCAAACGCTCAAACTCCACCAGTCGACAGCTGGATAGATGAAGGAGTTCACCCATCTACTGGAAATAAGGGGTATTACGCATTCCATATATCAAATCTAACTACAAATGACTTTGCAGTGGATGTCTTAAAGTTCATCGATTACTTGGAGATGATGGGAAAAATAAGCGCAGCCGCAGCTCAAAAAGCCTCGTTAATTGGACTTTTTATTGACGTTGGATTTGAGTATGATAGCCTCAAAGCGTTTGATTTTGACCTCTCTCTTGACTCAGATGTGCAAACAACTCATCATGTCTGGAGAGCAGAGAGCACGGATATGGCCACGGTTCCCGTCCTGTATTTTAAAGTGAATTAACACTTTTTTCAAATTTTTACCATTTTTAATTGATACTATGGTTCTCATATTGTACATCGTGCTTGGTTGATCTTTCACACACAAGCAAGCAGCAGGTTAAGAGCACCGCGTTGTGCGCTATGGCCGTTGAAGCTATGAGCCCTCATCATGTCTCCTCTCCTTCAGGTGGCCACAGTGAAGTTCAAAAAACAACGATAGTTGGCAGAGAATAAGTGCTTGGTAGAGCTCCTCGATAACTTTCCTGTTTCCACCGAAAAGCCCTTCTTGTTCACGAGCTTTAGCCGGAAAGTTATTCTATGTACCTCAAAGCCTCCACGGGGCTTAGATCCGCGGCTTTTTTCGCCGGATAAATGCTCGAGAGCAAACCTATTCCAAATGTAATCGCTATGGCAAAGAGGATAACATTCAAATCAATTATGGGCGAGGGAAGTATCTGCCCTCTCTGCTTGAAGACCCAGACGACAAAATTTGCCGCCCCTATCCCAAAGGCAAATCCAAGGGCTCCTCCTATACTCGTCAGAATTAAGCCCTCTATGAGGATCATCTTGAGTATGAAACTTTTCTTTGCCCCTATCGCTCTATAAGTGCCTATCTCCCTCGTTCTCTCCATGACCGATGTTAGAAGTGTGTTCATGACCCCAAGGGCACCCACAAAGAGTGCTATGCTGCCTATACCGATTAGAAGGTTGTGCATTATCTTCTGTACATAGAGAACCATTTCGACGCTCTGCTTTGCTGAAATCACGGTTACCCCACCTATCCTCTTCTCAATTTCCTCCTTAACCTGATCAACGAAGTATATGTCATCCACATAGACCTCGACCATGCTAACCTTCCCCTCATCATTGAAAATCTCCTGAGCAGTATCTAGAGGTATCGCAACCATCATATCTATGAAACCTGCTAAAAATGACTGCCCGCTCTCCTTAAAATTCCCCACAACCTTGAATTCCCAGGAATTACCCTTATCATTGTAGATGTAGATCTTCTCTCCCGGCCTTATGTCCCAGTTCACAGGTTCCCCGTTTGCCCCTGCGAACTTCCCATGGGCAACCAAATATCCCAAAGCCGCCTTATAACGGTCTCCTTTCCTCAGGAATGCTCCCCTTTCCATGGAGAAGCCTACAAGCTCGTAATATTTTTGAGCTCTCTTGGGATCTATTCCCATTATTGACGTCTCAACAATATATCCATCATAGTGGAAGCTTGATATCTTGTAGAGGATCGGATTAACTGCTTTAACGTGATTTATTTTCTCTATCCTGTGCACGATGCTCTCATCCATCGAGCTCGTGGCGACTTTAACTATGGAGAGACTGGCACCCGGAATTACCATTAACACATTGCTCGTCCTCTCGAGCTCACCCTGGACCGCCTCGTTTGAGCCTTCCGTTATTGAAACGAGTGCTGTTATTGAACCCACAGCTATGATGATGCCTAGCATGGTGAAAAAAGTTCGAACCTTCCTTCTGGTCAAATTCCTCACAGCTATTTTAAGCAGCTCATCAATCACTTTTTCTCCTCCACAGAAGAATTAAAACCAAGATTAGAGCTCCTCCAATGGCATATTCCCAGAGAGGCATCTTTCTTTCCTGTACCAGCTTTTCCGGAATTCTGATGGTCAAATCCTTCTCCACAACCTTTTCCTCTCCACTCTCATCTTTGTAGTATATCTTCGCATGCACTTTGTACTCTCCTTTAGCTAGTGTGTGGTTTAAAATCTGGTATGTAACACTATCATAGTCCCTTCCCCCTATGCTACCTACGTAGCGCTGCCCCACGGGAAAGAGCTCCAAATCCTTTGAGGTAACCTCAAGAACAACGCTTCTGGCAGCATCCTTGCCATCGTTCACAACATAGACCTCAAAATTATATTTTCCACCGCTGACCCACACATTCCCTATGTACGTTGTCAAAATTGGGTAAGCCGCAACTTCAATTCCAAAGGTGGCTTTCTCCGTGTATTTAATTCCGTTTTCATCCTCATAGTTCAGGACGGCATATAGGGGGTAGATGCCCCTTGGAACATCCTCTATTCTGAAGTAGAGCTCTCCTTTGGCGGTCGTATTGATCTCGTTAAAATAGAGGGAGCTCTGCTTTCCTATGGGATATATCTTCGGGGTTTCGGGTACCGCAGGCTGTCCATAGGGCGTGAATCCTGAGGTCTGTTCCTCCTTAGGCTTCTCTATGAGAAGGTCGAGCTTCACATGCTTTGCCATTGAATTACCAACATTTTTGAACTTTATTCTAATTGTAAAATTCGAATCCGGAGAGACCGTGCTCGGAATGACATCAAACTCCTCGATGATTATCTTTGGCCTTATCTTATCAACCACGGGGACTCCCACCTGAATCTCCTTGCTCTTTTCCGCGCCCTCCTCATCCTTATAGTCAACACGGATATAGAGAGGATATACATCTTCCTTGAGGTTCTTCGATGAGATCAAGCTGAAGCTGAGCTTCGCAGTCTTTCCGGGCACCAGAGTTTCGATGTATTTTATGGGGCTTCCTTTATAGGCGGCAAAGGGAAGTGATGAGCTGAATTGTGGCAGTGAGACCGTTGGTAGAAGGGTTTTCTCCTCCTTTGTCTCGACATTTATAATCTCCTTCGAATAGAGGTAAACGCTTATGAATCTCGCCTCTTTGTCCCCTATGTTCTTCAGGGTGAGATTGAGCGTGAAGGGGGATCCGATTTCAACTTCACCAAAGTTTATGTTTTCTATGCTTATCTCCGCCCCTCTCACAATGGCGAAGCGAACATATTTGGGCGCGTTTATCTTTATTGTGACGCTTCCCTTTGAAATGTTCTCAACACCTATCTGCAGCTCATGCCAGAAGTAGTTTCCCACTTCAAAGCGACGGTAGTCAATTTCATCGCCCTTTAGATACCTCGCCAAGATGCTTTCATTTCCTACCTCAACGATGGTGAAGGAGATAGGTCCATACCTAAAAACATTCCTCTCATAGGCCTTTCCATAATAAACGGTGACTGGCTTCGAGTAAATCCTTATCACCGCTCTGGGAACCGTTTCGATGGTTGTATAAATCAGCTCAACCCTCACATCCTTATAGTCATAGCTCTCCCCCTCCTTTAGAGCGAACTCCTTCTCCTCGAAAGCTGAATTATCCCTGATTTTAAAGAGAATTCTCTCGCTCGGTGTGTTTGCATTCAGAACATCAACAACAGTGAGAGTGTAGTTTCCAAACGTTAAATTATCACCAACTCCAAGATATCCCTGAAATGAGGTCATATATTCATCCGCAAGCGATGATGGCACCCAGCTCAACACAAGGAGCAGGGAAAGAAAAAATACAGACTCAGATTTCTTCATGCTACCACCTCTTTCAAAATCCCATCCCTTATTTGAAGAATTCTATGGGCTTTTTCCGCTATATCAGGGTCGTGTGTAACTACAACGAGAGTTGTGCCTTTTTCCCTGTTTATCCTTCCCAGGAGCTTTATTATCTCCTCCGAAGTTTTGGTATCGAGATTTCCGGTCGGCTCATCCGCAAGCACTATGCTAGGGTTGTTTGCCAATGCTCTCGCTATCGCCACGCGCTGCTGCTGACCGCCGCTCATCTCGTTTGGTTTGTGTCTTATGAACCTCTCAAGTCCAACTGCCTTCAAAAGCTCTTTAGCCCTCTTAATCCTCTCCTTCTTGGGGAGTCCCGCCAGCACCATTGGCATCTCCACATTTTCAAGTGCCGTGAGGATGGGCATTAAATTGTAGTACTGGAATATGAAGCCTATCTTCCTAAGTCGTATCTCCGAAAGTTGATTATCGTTTAAGCTGCTCACCTCCATGCCATCCACGTATATTTGCCCGGCAGTTGGCCTATCTAGGAGTCCGAGCATGTTTAAGAGTGTGGTCTTGCCACTGCCGCTGGGCCCTACTATGGCAATGAATTCTCCCTCGTAAATCTTCAAATCCACTCCCCTGAGGGCAGGCACAACTATGCTTCTCCCGATATAGTAGTTTTTCACGAGACCCTTAGTTTTAAGAACAATCCTTTGCTCCATGATAGTGGATATGCTTTAAAATCCCTTAAACTTTACTTCTTCCCTGTGGATACTATCAGGATAATTGTGGCTCTGTGAAAGCATTAAATAGGCAAAGTGTGTAGTTTATATTGAGGTGGAAGAATGTTTGAGAAAATTTTGTTTCCGACAGATTTTTCCGAGGTCTCCCTGCATGCATTGAAGAACTGCATACCCCTGCTCTTCAAAATAGGTGCCAAGAAGCTCTACTTAGTCCATATCGTTGATATAACAGCTACGGATATTGAAGCCCTCGAGCTCGTCAAAATAGATGAGGAGCAGCTCGAAAAGCTTGCTCAAGAGCTCAGGGAGAAGGGTATAGACGTCGAAACCACGACCAAACTTGGAATACCCTCCATTGAAATAGCCGAGATTGCAAGGGAGAAGGATGTGGATCTGGTTGTTAGCCCCTCGAAGGGAGAGAACATCCTGAGGCAGATGCTTCTGGGAAGCACTGCATCAAACCTTGTGAGAACCACGAAGAAACCAGTCCTCCTCGTGAGATATGAGTGGAAGGAAGAGGAAGGCATAAAATGCATGTGCGAATGCTCGAAGATCTTCGAAAAACCCCTTATAGCGCTTGACTTTTCAAAATGCTCCATAAAGGTCATGGTTGCCGTTAAAAAGTTTGAAGAGCATGTTAAGGAAGGTATTTTGCTTCACGTAGTGGACTATGGAAGGCCCGAGGAGCTTGAAAAGAACACCCAAAGGGCAAAGGAGCAGCTTGAGAAATATGCCAAAATTGTGAAGTTCCCTGTGGAAAAGCAGGTGGGCTTTGGAGTAGCCTCCCAGGATATAATAGGGATGAGCATAGCCAAAAAAGCAACACTTATAGTCATAGGTAAAAAGGGAAGGAGTATTTTAAAGGATCTCCTCCTTGGAAGCACTGCAGAAAGAGTGGTTAGGGATTCAAAAAGCCCGGTTTTGCTTGTGCCATGCGAATGACCTCAGACTGGAGCGACATCCTCATCAATTTCAGTAGCTACCCTGCAAAGTCATCACAGGTCAATCGAATCTAGGTACCTTTACTTTTAAGCTTTCTCATTCTCGGTTCGGTGGGCCGCCTGGTGATGTGACTAAATGGCTTCAGGAGGTGGTGTCACAGTTATCCTGACAGTATGTCCAAAAAAGTCTCACAAAAAAGTATAGGAAGGAGATCAATCAACCTTCACTGGCTCAACGCCTATCTCGGTGTTCATGTCCATTCTAACGTAGTGATAGTAGCCACCCTGATCCTCAGGCACATAGAGGGGAGCTCCTCCCCCTCCCGTGATGAGAACCTTAACTCCATCCCTTTCCCCGTACCAGTACATATGGATGTGGCTGAAGATACCAAAGGCACCATAGTCTTTCATCAGGGCGAGGAGCTTATCTCCACTTCCCCCCTTCATTGAATGATCCCCTCCAGGTCTGGGATCGAAGGGAGGAGTATGCATTATGAGTATGGGCTTTTTACCCTCGTTTTTAGCCTTTTCAAGTTCCTTCTCCAGCCATGCCCATTGAGCGCTTGAAAGTGTATATCCTCTTTCCGTGTTATCCATGAATATATAGTAGTAGTTGCCCAGCGAAAAGGAATAATCCGTTGGTCCGAAGAGCTTTTTATAGATGCTCTTGCCCTCCCCTTGGTATTCATGATTGCCGGATGCCAGAAATACGGGCTTGTTGAAGTGCCAGACCTTCATGAGCTCGCTCCATTCATTCATCCTTCCTGAATAGACGAGATCCCCTCCATCTATGATGAAAACTCCCTCATCCTCATTCACCTTATCAATGATGTGGAGGAAAACTTCGGGTGGTTTTGTCCCGCTTCCGGGGCGATGGTCTCCAAAAACAAGGATTTTATAACTATTCAGTTCTTTAGCTTTAACTTCAAAGTGTTCCTCGTTCGTCGTAAACTTGATCCATGTATCCCCAACTTCTGACCCTTGGGGGAGCTCCATTATGGAGGGGTTTGTATTCTCAATCACATACGTTAGGGTCACGTCCCTCGGCGTTTTAATATTAACCTGCACATCAAAGCTCAGTGCATGGATATAAATAGTAGAACCGTTAACGGCTCTTATAAAGCCCCCATCTACCGTAACATTCTCCCCATTTACAACACGCCAGTTAAATATGAAGGGCTCCTCATAGGCAAATTCCTTCAAAACCCAGAACTCACCGTCATCTTTAACACCATCCCAGTCATTATCGCCTATCACTTTGAGCATCATGCCTCTGAAGTCCTTTTTCTTGACGACGAGCATTGGATTAACTTTTCTCTCCCCTTTTATCTCCATCGCATACTCCAGAGCCGCTCCTATCCCCGATTTCCCATTTCCTGTAAATATGAGTCTATCCTTGCCATCTTCTTTATAGGCTATCATCATGCCGATCTCTTCCCCGGCATACTTGTAGCCGACCCTATAGGAGACATAACCAAAGTAGGAGCTAACCGTTACCAGCATGGGCTTTCCCTTTAAAAGGGCCCTTGCATCTTTCGGATCAAGAATTGCAACACCGTTCTGGAACTCATAGGATGGCCGTATGCTGGCATTTGGGAAGTAATGCTCTGCCAGCTCCATTAAATCCTGACTCACGTAAATCGTGCTAGTGTCAAACAGATCATACCAGTTTCCGAGTATCTCACCGCTCTTGGGCTTTCCAAAGTCAATTGGGGCATACGTCTTTGTGGGCATTGGTGTTGTGGTGCTCGTTGTTGAAGTGGTGGTTGTTGTGTTGGACATGGTAGTAGTTGTGCCCACCGTGGTCTCTTTAGTGGTTGATGTTTGCGTAGGAGCTTGACTCACACATCCCGCAGAAATTAAAACGAGAGCTATTAAAAGAAGCACAGCAGCTTTCTTCATTGGGTTCACCTGAAAAATAATCGAAGCCCTCCTTAAAGAACTTTTGGGCTAAAAACCATAAGTTTAAAAATTTTTCACCCCAAGTTTCTACGGTGATAAAATGTACGCAAACCATTATATGGATGTTGAGGAAAAAGAGGTCACACTCGAGGGAGTGAAGAACACGACGATTAGATGGCTCGTGAGCCCCAAAGTCGGTGCAAAGAACTTTGCAATGCGCTATTTCGTAATTAAGAAAGGCGGCACAATACCAATCCACCAGCATGACTGGGAGCATGAAATCTTTGTCATCAAAGGGGAGGGATACCTCACAACGGATGGAAAGAATCTCATAAAAGCAGTCCCTGGTAGCTTTTTCTACGTCCCGCCGAATGAGCCCCATGGATACATAAACGAGGACTCCGAGACCTTTGAGTTCCTCTGCATAATACCTGCGAAAAAGGAAGCTATTCCCGAAAGTGAGTGGGTTGATTGACATTTTTATGTTAGTTCCCGCCTTTTCCATAAACTTTTTAAACCAAAGTCCACACAGCTTGAGCGGGCTTTAATGAGCAATGGAATGAGAGTTGGAATCGAAGAGAAGGTTGAAATTAAAAAAGCTGTTCTTTTAGGACTTCAGCACGTTCTTGCAATGTTTGGAGCAACGGTGACAGTGCCTCTCGTCGTAGGAACCGCAATAGGACTCCAGATGCATGAAATAGCGCTTTTAATACAAGTGGTGCTTTTAGCCATGGGCATCGCAACGCTCCTCCAAACCACACTGGGCTCACGCTACCCAATAGTGCAGGGCTCGAGCTTCGCCTTCATACCCGGTTTAATAAGTATAGGGGGAAAGCTTGGGTTGGCAGCAGTCGAAGGCGCCCTCATAGTTGGGGGGCTATTGGAGGCGTTAGTTGGTGGATTTAGGATAATTGGGAAAGTTAAGAAGCTCTTTTCTCCCGTGGTTACGGGAGTCACCATAATGCTCATAGGATTCAGCCTGGCCAATGTTGCAGTAAAGTACACCTTCAACTTCTATGCCGACCCGAGCGGGGCGAGCATTCCAAAAGCAACGCTGATAGCCCTGATAACCTTTGCAACCACAATATACATAGCTCTTAGGGGTAGGGGGAGCTTAAGAGCAATGCCCGTTGTTATAGGGGCATTTGTAGGGTATATTGTCAGCCTGGCACTCGGAATGGCAGATTTAAGTCTCATAAAGGAGCTCCCGCTCTTCAGCATTCCAAAACCCCTTCCATGGGGAACCCCAACCTTTGAAGCAACTGCGGTAATAACGCTCCTCTTCGCCTTTATGGTAAGCATAATAGAGAGCGTTGGGGATTATCATGCGATATCAGCAATAGCAGAAGCACCCATAGAGAACACGAACATAAACAGGGGTATAATGAGTGAAGGCATTTCATGCATGGTGGCTGGGGCTTTAGGAGCATGCGGAACCACGAGCTATTCGGAAAACATAGGACTCGTTGCACTCACAAAAGTGGCTAGCAGGCAGGTTGTGCAGATTGGAGGGGTAATCCTTATTCTAATGTCTCTGATCCCAAAATTTTCGGGAATTTTAGCTTCAATACCCGCTCCCGTGCTCGGCGGATTAACGACAGCCCTCTATGGAATGATAAGTGTAACGGGCTTAAGGCTAATAAAGGACAAGGTTGAGCTGAATGACAGAAACACATTGATAATAGCGAGTGCCCTAATACTGGGGCTGGGAGCTCCTCAATTGCCACCCGAATTTCTGGTTCACTTCCCTAAAATCATAGGGAGCATACTGGAATCGGGCATGGCTGTTGGAGCTCTGACCGCTGTGATATTAGACCAAATCTTGAGGTGATGGATATGATGAAGGATGAGAGATGGAATGGAGTTTACTCCTTTGAGGATTCGCCCTTCATAATGGAGGTACTCACAGAGCTCAGAGATAAAGAAACGGACAGTATATCCTTTAGAAAAGGACTTGTAAAGCTTGGAAGGTACATGGGGTACGAACTCACAAAGACAATGGAATTTGAGAAGATAAAAGTTGAGACACCACTAGAAGAGACGGAAGGAGTTGTTGCAAAGGATAGAAGGAATGTGGTAATAATAACCGTTCTCAGAGCTGCAATTCCCCTTATGGAAGGATTGATAAAGGTCTTTGAGAGTGCAAGGGTGGGCATTATCTCGGCATCGAGGGGAAAGGCACCAAAATTTGAGATTGAAATGAAGTATGTGAAGGTTCCGCAGATAACCCCCGAAGATACGTTAATAGTCGCGGATCCAATGATTGCAACAGGTTCAACTCTCGTGAAAGTGCTTGAGGAAGTCAAGAAGTATGGAACACCCAAGAGGACTATAGTTTTGGGAGTTCTAGCTGCTCCTGAGGGCATAGAAAGAATAAAGAAGGAACATCCTGAAGTCGAAATATTCGTCACTAAGATCGATAGGGAGCTGAACAAGAAGGGTTACATACTTCCGGGGCTTGGAGATGCAGGAGACAGGGCATTTGGCGCCCCAATAAAGGTCTCAATGCTGCCCCAGATGCACACCCTTGATTGATTTTCCTTTTATTTTGCTCCAAAATTACGGAATCCGTGGCAGGGAAATTGTTGTGCATGCAAGAATTATTCGGTGCTGATGCTGGAACAGAACGCGGAATGTGATGCGAAGAATTTATTAATTTGGGAGAATATTTTATTTTGAGAGATATGCCCGGGGTAGACGAGGTGGATCAAAGGATACTCATGGAGCTGAGGAGAAACGGCAGGATTACTCTAACGGAGTTAGGTAAAAAGGTGAATTTGACTCCCGCCAGCGTTAAGAATAGACTGGAAAAATTGATGAGCATAGGAGCGGTTAAAGGATACACGGCGGTTCTTGAGCCAACATTCCTCGATGAATTTGTTCAGGCTTTGATAGAGGTTGAAATCACGAGTGAGGCAAATCTGGACAAAATTCTCCTCTCAATAGCTATGATGGAGAATGTTCTAGATGTTTATAGAAAGACAGGGGAGTATCAGATATTTATAAGAGCTAACTTCAAGAGCAGAGAGGAGCTCAACGAGTTCCTCAAAAAGCTTTCATACAGGATATTGAAAGCAAATTTAAGGAGGTATAAGGTCTCCATTCTCCTGGATCAATTCAAAGAGAGTGGGATATTAACAAAAAAAGTTCCAAAGAATGAAAGGAGATACCGGAGGTATTAGCCCCTGCTCTTAATTATTTCTTCCGGGCTCTTGCCCTCCACAATCAAAGCGGTCCACTCATTTATCCATCTGCTGTAGTTCTTCTCTATCTCCTTTGGATCCAGCGTTACCATCTTCTGGGGCTTAACGGCGTATTTGAAAACATCGGGGAGCTGGACGTTCTTGTTGACCGGAAACATCCAGTTTGTAAGGGGTATCTCCTTCTGGAAGTCCTCACTCAAGGCAAACTCTATGAACTTCTTCGCAAGCTCCTCATGCTTTGCACCCTTTACAATACCTATGCCCTCTATCTGGGGGTAACCTCCCTCCTTAAAGATTACGGCACCAACATCTGGTTCCCTGTTGTTTGCATATGCGTCATAAGCGGGGTCTGTTGCATAGCTAAGGAAGAGGGGTGCCTCACCATTATCCCACATCTGCCATCCAGCATCCCATCCCTTGGTGATTTGATATATGTTGGGTTTGAGCTTCTCCCAGTAGTAAAGATAACCGTCATCCCCATAGACAGCTATTGTCCACAGGAGAAATGCCGCCCCTGTTGAACTTGTCCTTGGATCCTCCAAGATTATGCTGTTTTTCCATTCGGGCTTTGTTAAATCCTCAAAACTTTGAGGCGGGCTCTTTACTTCATCCCTCTTGTAGACCATAGCCACGAAACCGTAGTCAAAGGGGACCACATGGTATGTAGGGTCAAATATCAGCTCCTCAGGGACAGCATCTATGTTCTTCGGTTTGTAAGGTTCCAGAACGTCCGCCTCAATTGCCTTGTAGAGAAGGTTGTTATCTATCCCTATCACGATATCCGCTCTTGGGTTGTCCTTTTCAAGTATAAGACGGTTCAGCACAGAACCCGCATCCCCAAGGGTCACGAGCTCAACCTTAACACCATATTCCTTTTCAAACTTTGGAATTGTTGCGTTCGCAAGTCCCCAGCTCTCAAAGCTGTCATAGGCATATATGACGAGTTTTTGCTCTTCTTTCGTGTTGGAACCTGTTTTTTGAGTCACACAGCCTAAAGCGGGCACTGTTAAAAGAATCACCATCAGCAGGAGGGCCAATTTTCTCATCTCCACCACCCCATAACCCAATTTTAAGTTTTCATTAGTAGATTTTAAGCCCTCTTTTAAAGCTTTGTGGGCACTGTCGGGGCGAGCGGATATCCTGTAGAGAGGTTGAAATTACACCATTATCCAGTCAACAATCATCCAAAAAGGGGCATGGGGATATAAAGAAGTTAGGCACATGGGGAAGCCTGGAGCGATGGGAATGTTCGGAGCTTTTGGGGCAATGGCGGTGGTTATGTTTTTGATAATGATTGCTGTGGACGCGGTGTTCCTGTGGTTTGGAGCAAAATTTGCGAAGATTGAAGATGCAACCTTTGGCAAGGCTTTTATAGCAGCACTAGCCGCGATACTCGGGAGATTGATACCATTCATAGGCGGATTAATAGCATTTTTGTGGATAATTAAAACAGTTTTCAATACGGACTGGGGGAAAGCGGTAATAACATGGCTCTTTGCAATAGTTATAGCGATCGTGATTGCAATCATTATGGCGGTTGCAGTCGGAATTTCCATGATGGCATTCCTTTGATCTTTTAGGCTGATTCCCATTGGCATCTCGTTTTCTTCGCAAAATATAAATATGGTGAGGTATAACTCCCAATGATGAACATGTTCTTCAAACCAGTTCCCAAAGAGGAAGTTAAAATCGCGCTGGTCGAAGAGCTCTCCCCCTTAGTCGGGGAGCTGGAGAGCGGGAGTCTTGCCGGTGTTATAACCACCGACCTCTTTTCTCAGGCAATTCTCCAATATTCCTCCATAGCAAATGCCTTATCCCTCGAAAAGCCCGCTTACTATCTTGAGCCCACGAACGGCTTTTCAATGCAGCTTTTGAACAAATTCGGCGGCAAAGGTGATGTCCTCCTGGGAAAAATATACACCCTGGATGAGCTCTTAAGCGCCCTCGAAGTTGTGGAGGACGATTCCTTCGTATTTGTATCAAACTTCGGAATTCTTGAAGGACTTGAGAAGGGAAAACTGATTGATTTGAGGCGTCTTGTTGATAGAAAGGGACTCTACACCATAGTCTCCCATAACACGCTTGAGATCAACGAACTCAATTTAAACGCCGAGTTCCGAAGGTTTTTCCTGACACCTGAAATTTTCGAGTACCTCATGGTTTTGAGAACCTCCTCCTATAGGGGACATCATCGCTTAAACCTGAGCCTCCTGAAGACACCACCACTCTTCCTCAAGAATATCGGAGAGCACAGCATCCCAATAGATGCAAAGGCAAAACTCCTCCTTTAACTCATCAGGCGGGAAGTCCCCGTCCGTAAGGGCGGGGTAGTTCACTAGATTCTAACATACCCAACGCCGTATTTATATCTCAGAACCGCAGCAGCTATGAAGAGTCCCAGAATCACAGTCAAAGAGATGTAATCCCTCAGCTCCATCTTAATGTCATGGAGAAAAGTCCTCTTCTTCTTCGTGCCAAATGCCCTGCTCTCCAGGGCTATGCTTAATTCATGAGCCGTCTTTATAGAGGAAATTATCAATGGAATAAGAACCGGGATCGTTTTTCTAACACGGGTGAAAAAGTTCCCCCTTTCAAGTTCCAGCCCCCTCGACTTCTGGGCATCCATTATCGTCATGGTGAGGGTGTAAAGCGTGGGTATATAACGGAGGGCTATGGTGAGGGTGAGACCGATCTCATAGGGCATTTTTAATTTTATAAAGCCCAGTATAAGATCCCTCTGCTTTGTTGTGAGCAGCAGGGAAAATGTTATCAAGCCTAGAGCTCCCAGCCTCAGGGCATAGCCAAAACCAAAAAACAGTCCGAAGAGAGGAGGTTTTAAAATAAAGGGCCACACAATCATGGTTATTATCATGAGAGGTACCAAAGGCTTCAAAACCTGCCACTGCTCTCTAAAGCCTATTTTTCCAAGGAACCTCAGGGACAGGAGGATAAACAGAAACAGGGGGAGAAGTGCATAGGGACTGTTGAAGAGGATCATCGCAACTATCCCCAAAAAAGATGCCACTAATTTGACCCTTGGATCAAGGCTGTGAAGGAATGAGTCCCTCTCAACGTAGAAGCTTGAAATCATTGTGATACCCTCCTTAACGCTGAATCAAGAAAACTCTCCAGATCTCTGAAAAAGCCAAGACCCAGGGATGACGATATCTTTAGGAGAGCAGGTTTATCCAAAGAGTAATCCCTCAAATTGAGCTCAAAAAAGTCCTTAACGCCGCCGTCAAAAGCTTTTTCACCATTATACAAGAGTATCACACGATCTGTGAGCTCCAGAACGAGTTCCATATTATGAGTTATGAGGAGAATTCCATGTCCATCCCTGTGGAGCTTCCTGACAATTTTTTTAACACTCTCAGCACCCTTCTCGTCGAGTCCTGTGGTTGGCTCGTCAAGAACAAGATACTTGGGCTTCATTGCGAGGATACACGCGATAGCCAAACGCTGCTTCTCGCCGCCGCTCAATGAATAGGGATGTCTATCCTCATAACCCTCAAGGTTTACCTCTCTCAGAGCCCATCTAACCCTCTCCTCAACTTCCTCATCGCTCAACCCAAGATTTTTTGGACCGAAGGAAACCTCTTTGAAAACGTTCTCCTCAAAGAACATGTTCTCGGGATTCTGGAAAACATAACCCACAACCTTCGAAAGCTCCGCAACGCTGTGCTCTCTCGTGTCAAGCCCGTCAACCAAAATCTCCCCCTTGGTTGGCTTCAAGAGCCCGTTTAGGTGCTTCGCGAGCGTGGTCTTCCCTGAGCCATTGGGACCTACCAGTGCGACTATCTCGTTTCCGATGGTTAAACTAACCCCCTTTAAGGCCTCCTTCTTCCCATCGTAGATGTGCCAGAGATTTCTAACCTCGATCATCGCTTTGAATCTCAAGTTTAAGCTTTAAAAAAGTATGGTAAAAGAGGAAGGGTTCAGGTTGTGATGCCTTCCTCAAGTATCCTAACGGCTTCCTTTATGTGCAAGGAGGCATCCCTCAATGCGGTAAAAACAGCTATCCTTTGAAGATTTGCTATCACGGGACCATATTCTTCTGCCTGTGCATAGCTCTCCTCCGCAAGCAGCTTATGATTCATTGCATCCGCCAGTGTCTCGTTGCTTATCCCGAGCTCCGTTGAGTTCGTGTACAAGCCATTGAATTTCTCCATCATCTTGTTGTACTGCCTGTAGTAGAAGAAGTTGAGTGCTATGAAGTTTATCCCTGAGGGTTTTGGCTTGGGTTTTGGAGTGCTGAACTCAAGATTCTCCTTGAGAAGTGCTTTGAAAAATACCTTCCACTCAGGACCCCTGCGTGCAACGCTGTATTCTATGGTGAGACCCGTCGCAACAACCCTTCCCTTTCCAAAGGCATATGCTATTGTGCTTGGCCTGTTATAGTCCGGAGTAGCTCCATTGCCTTGGACTGTTATGACCTCCGCTCCGGAGGGCACGTTTATAAGGTAGCCGTGGCTCGCATAGGTGCTGTACAGCCATGTAGCGTTCTTCACTATCTGACCTCCTCCCCTTTGCGAGGGTTTCGATGGTTTAGGGCCCGTTGGGCTGTTTACCGCATCCCCGCCCCGAGGCTTTCGAAAGAAAATGTAATAGGGGATTACCATGCAAATATCAAGAAAAATCGCCCAATTCTTCTTTGAGATTTGAAAATATCCTTTTTGTGAGATCCAAAAGGCTTATTTCTCTACCGAGTTCCTTCTTTAATGATGTCGCACCCTCAGGAACCTCATTGTTTGCGTTTATCCCCACCCCTATCACAACGAAATTTACCAGATCAAGCTCTCCAAAGGCTTCCACTAATATCCCCGCAATCTTGTTCTCACCTATAAAAATGTCCCCATTGGGTGCTGTCTTCGGATTTAGCCCATATTTTAGAAGTGTCTTAACAATTGCCCGGGATACGGGCTCCAGAAGTTTGGGAACCTCTCCAAGGCGGATTTTTGGTTTAAGAAGGAGGGAAAAGTACAGACCACCCTTCTGGGATTCCCACCTCCTTCCAACCCTTCCGCGACCTTTATCCTGCCTCTCGGCGATTATAAATATCCATTCCTCTCCTTTTTCGCCAAGCTCTTTGGCAATGTTCATGGTGGAGTCAACATTCACGAAATAGTAAGCCCTAAAATCGAGCTCCCAGGGATATGGCTTTTCAGCATTCTTCAAAAGCTTGTAACCCTTTGGAGTTGACTCTATCTCATAACCAAGTTCGTTGAGCTCCTTCACATGCTTCCATACGGCAACTCTTGATATGCCAAGCTTCAGGGCTATCTCATCCCCTGAAACAACCTCTTTTTCACGGAGTGCCTTTAATAGTGCTCTTTTTATCCTGCTGTTCTTAAGGGGTTTCATTGTTATCACAAATTCTTGGAGAGTTTAGGGTTAAAGCTTTTCGTTAACCGAAAATTTTTTAAGGTTAACCATATTGTAAAATGGGAGGTGCTAAAATGAAGGCTCGAGAGATAACTCTCACAGCACTGTTTGCCGCTTTAACCGCCATAGGAGCCCAGATAAGCATACCCCTTGGAGAGGTTCCCATAACACTTCAGGTTCTCTTTGTACTTTTGAGCGGCTTAATTTTGGGGGCACGTCTGGGCTTTATGAGCCAAGCGATCTATGTCCTCATGGGAGCCCTTGGACTTCCCGTGTTTGCAGGGTTTAAGGGGGGACTTCCCATAATCTACGGACCAACGGGCGGTTATATAATCGCTTTTCCCTTAGCCGCACTCATGACGGGCTTTATTGCTATGAGAAAAGAAAGTATTTACGGCTATGCCATCGCATCCCTATCCGGCGTGCTGATAATATACCTTCTTGGGTGGCTCAGACTGGGCTTTTTCCTTGGAAGAGACTTTGAAAAGGCTTTTATTCTCGGAATTGCTCCTTTTATACTCGTGGATAGTTTAAAGGGAGTGGTGGCGGTTTTAATAGCTGATGGGGTCAGAAAGGCTGTGAGGTTTTCTGTTTAAAGCATCCATATGGAGAGTTAAAACAAGCTATTAGAGCATTAATTTCTCATACTTTCCTCCGCAAACTTCCGGTCAAATGAGTTTCTAACTTTAAAGAAGCTCAAAGTTACCTTTGGGTTTCTTTTTGAAAGCTCTTCCACTCTAACACTTTCATAATCAAGGTGATTTGCTATGCAGCTGAGTTTTTTCTCATTCTCGGCCAAACAGGTTTCCAGTGCTTTCTTTAAGGCTTTAGCCTCATAAAAGGCGTGGGTTACTTCGAGAGTCCCATCGCTCCAAGAGGGTATCAATGCCTCAAAATCACCTTCGTAGAAGAGCGTTGACAGATAATTGATTAAAAATGGCATCAGAAGCGGCATATTTCCTTCAACCAAAAAGACCTCACCAGAGCTTGGGAGAACTTTATAAAGTGCCTCAATTTTATTTTTTGCTTTAACCTCAACGGGATTTGATACATGAAACGAATACTTTTTGAGCTCCCCCTTTCTTATGATGGTATACACTTCCTCTATACGTTTTGCCATTAGGAGTCTTTTTTCAACCATTCGCACCATGGGCTCTCCATTCACCGGTAAAAGGTAGTTCTCCCATCGTCTCCCCGGAAATGCCAAGATAAACGCGAACATGGAACAACATATGTCAGGAGGCTTAAAAAGCTTTTCAAATGTTTTGCCATCTTGATGTGCCCTTGGGCTGGCCCCTCCGCTCGTCTAGAGGTATGAACCCAAAAAGCCGAGCAAGGAAAAGCCTGCTCATTTTCACGGTCATCCTGTTCATCTGAGACTCAAATGGATACCGGAAACTTATGAATATTGCCCTTCATAGAAGGAAAGATTTATGCAATACTTCCCTGTATGGAAGACCATATCTAAAAGGGATGAAAAAAAGCGGGCTCTGAAAGCGGCTGATTGAGGCTGATTAGATTTTGCAGATAATAGACACATGGAAATATAAAAAAGTTCGTTGCTTTTGGTTCAGGCGGATTAAAAAAAGTCTAAGAATTAGAAATGGCTACCTCAGCCACCTCTCCATCCACCCG
>NZ_JBMXHE010000045.1:0-24490 GCF_053987695.1 Palaeococcus sp. (in: euryarchaeotes) | reverse complement strand
TGAACTTACTCATCCCAACCTCATGCCTCGCAGCCCAATCAAGAATAGCCGCTCCAAAAGCACCACTCTGACTCATAAAAGCAATCCCACCAAACTCAGGCCTAGCCTGCCTCTCCGGAGGATTAAACGTGACGTCAAATGTAATTTCAATGTTCGTTATTCCAAGGCAGTTCGGACCAACGAGCCTTATACCCCATTTTCTTGCTCTCCTTACCAATTCTTCTTCCAAATCTGCTTTTCCAGCTTCTTTAAAGCCCGCACTTATGACAACTGCACCTTTGACTCCTTTTTGACCACATTGGTCAATAACATCTGGAACAAACCGCGCAGGAACAGCAATAACCGCCACATCGACCTCACCAGGAACATCAAGAATGCTCCTGTAAGCCTTAATACCAAGAACTTCTTTTTCCTTAACGTTTATTGGATAGATCTCACCTTTGAATCCATAATTTACGAGGTTCTTCATTATCGCATTCCCTATCTTGCCCTCCTTGTTTGAAGCTCCGATAACAGCCACACTTTTGGGATAGAACATAAAATCCAGGTTCATCTTCTCCACCTCTCCTCCATCAAACATGCTTTCCTTGACTTTTACATTTATAAAATTTTCTTAGTTGAATTTTCAGCCCAGAAAAGGAAGGATAACATGTGGTAGCCCCGCGGGGATTCGAACCCCGGTCAAGGGATCCAGAGTCCCCTATGCTTGGCCGCTACACCACGGGGCTGTACCCAATGGCGGGCCGGTCGGGATTCGAACCCGAGACCACCGGGTTAAAAGCCCGGTGCTCTAACCAGGCTGAGCTACCGGCCCTCGATAGTGGTAAATCCAAAAAGCGCTTATAAAGTTTATGGTGCTTTATCTTTTCCTTAACCGAGTAATTCTGGCAAATCTCCTTTCTCCTTTTCACCCGAAAAGCTCTCCCCAAAAACAATTGTCTTGTTAAAATTCCCGAGAAGTTGTGGCGCCCGGGTCGGGATTTGAACCCGAGTCGCGGGAGTGACAGTCCCGCATGATAGGCCGGGCTACACTACCCGGGCGCTTTAATGGCCAGCAGCGTCCTCGGCTTCCCGCCCCCTCTCGGAAGGCAGTACAACCGGGATCGCTGGCGGGCTTAACTTCCGGGGTCGAAACGAGTCCGGGTGTATCCCCGCCGCTGTGACCGCTGTGCCGATACATACTCATGGGTGGTCGCTTTATAAACTTTGCGGTCTGCAAGGGCAAGCTTAATAACCTCCACTTCCCTAATCTCTTAGTGGTGAGTGGTAGTGGGACTAATAGAAGACAAGGCTCTTGTTGAAGCTGCTCTTTTTGTTGCCGGGAGACCTTTGAGCGTCAGAGAGCTTTCTAAAGCTCTGGGAATAAAATCCCACGATTATCTGGAAAAACTTATCGAGCTTTTAGCTGCAGAATATGCGGAGAGAAAGAGTGCAATAGAAATTGTAAGGGTTCTTGGGGATAAGTATGTGCTCCAGCTAAAGCAGGAATATTCTCAGAGAGTACTTCATTTGATGCCGCGTCCCGATCTTAGAACCGGAGAATTAAAAACACTGGCTTTAATAGCATATTTACAGCCTATAGAGCAGAGTAAACTCGTAAAGCTTAGAGGAAGTCAGGCTTACGAGCACGTTAAGCATCTCCTCAGCATGGGCTTGATATATGCGGAGCCCTATGAGAGGACTAAAATTCTGGGAACCACTCCAAAATTTGCGGAGCTTTATGGATTTCCAGAGAATGATCCCGTTTTAATCAAGGAAGCCTTCAAAAAGGTCATACATTCAGAGTATGCGGATTTGATAGAAAAGATTGAAAAAGGCAAGCAGAACGATAGAAAAGGAGATGGGGTTTGAGGAACTCTTTCTATTCTTTTTTATAGGTGAATGTGCTGTTGCAGTATGTTCCGACCCCCGTACGTTAATCTGATTGGGGCACCAAAACACCCAATTGCCAACTCTCGCAAACCAAACCCTTTTTCCTGACAACAGAAGCATCGTAATGCCAAAAATTTAAATACTCCAAGACTGGATTACTATTTAGGTGAGTGGTTATGAGTGTATTAACTAAGGAGCAGATTGTTGAGCTCATTAAAAAACAAAAAGGCCTCAGCGTTAAGGAGATAGAGGCTGAGATTAGAAAGATAATGGAGAGAGATGGTATTTCCGAACATGCTGCGGCATTTTTACTGGCGAAAGAGCTGGGGATTGGGATTGAGGAGGGTGCTCCCCTAATGCATATAGAAGATTTGGTGCCCGGAATGAGGGAGGTAAACATAGTTGGAAGGGTTATGAAAAAGTTCCCTCCGCGAACATACACGAAGAGGGATGGTAGCCAGGGAAAAGTTATGAATCTGGTTATTTACGATAATACTGGAAATGCGAGGGTTGTTATCTGGGATTCTCAGGTTGATAAATACATTGGAATTCAGGTTGGAGATGTTATAAAGGTCATAGATGCCATGGTTAGGGAGGGCATGACTGGAATGGAGCTCCACGTTAACTTCAGGAGCAGAATAATTGTAAACCCCGAAGATCCCAGGGTTAAGGAAATTCCCGAGCTCCAGAAGGTGAGACGCTATTCCTACACGAGGAAGCCCATAGGGGAGCTCATGGATGGAGATAAATTCGTTGAGGTTAGGGGCACGATAGCAAAGCTCTACCGTATAGCCGTCTACGATGCATGCCCCCAGTGCAGGAGAAAAGTAGATTATGATGAGTCTTCAGGAATATGGATATGTCCCGAACATGGGGAAGTGGAGCCCATGACGATGGTAATATTGGACTTTGGACTGGATGATGGAACGGGTTATATAAGGGCTACTCTCTTTGGGGATAATGCTACTGAGCTTCTGGGCGCCGATGCAACCGCAATCAAAGAGAAGGTAAACGAACTTGTGAACTCCGGATTAACGGTTAGAGAAGCAGGTAAGAAGCTTGCGGAGGAGGAATTCTACTCCCTCATCGGCAAGGAGATCATTGTGAGGGGAAATGTATATGAGGATAGATTCATGGGAACCCTCTTGAAGGCTTCCTCATGGGATGAAGTGGATTATCTAAGGGAGATTGAGAGGATTAGGAGAGTATTTAAGGAGGTAATGTGATATGGAAGAGCTTCAACCCCAGATCAGGCGCAGGAAACCCGCCCTTGAACGTAAGATCGGTGAGATTCGGGAGGAGGATACGAGGGTGGCTCTCATTGGCAGAGTGATAAAGGTTGACAAGCTTGATTACATGTTCACGATAGATGATGGGACGGGCATCGCAATAATAGAGAGCGAAGAAAATGTTCTTCCAAAAATAGGGCAGATGGTGCGGGTTATAGGCAGAATAATAAGGAATGAGGAGATGCACATATACGCAGAGGTTGTTCAGGATTTCAGCGATGCCGAACTCGAATATCTGGAGGAAATACAGGAGCTTGAGAAAAAGATTATGCCCGGATTGGAAAATGCTTTGGAGTGGTGGTCTGAATGAGAAAAAGATTGCCCGCTACAAGGGTTCATATTAAGGACATTCTAGATGGCTATTACATAAAGAGTGAAGGGGATTTTGAGCCGAATTACCTTATCACGAAGGATGCACGCAAGATTTATAGGGTTAAGGTGGTGGGAACGGTAGTCAGAGAACCCGCGATATCCGAGGATGAGACTTATGGGAAGTTCCAGATAGATGATGGCACCGGGGTTATCTGGGTTCTCGCATTTAGGGATGATACAAAGTTCGTGAAGCTCGTTGAGAAGGGAGATTTGGTGCAGCTCATCGGTAAAGTTGCGGAATGGAGGGGAGACAAGCAGATTTTGGTGGAAGGAGTCTACAAGGTTTCCCCGAATGCATGGATACTCCACCGCTATGAAACTCTCAGAGACAAGGTGGAGCACGTAAAGAGAGCCAAGGCGGCACTCGATATATACAATACCTATGGGATAACAGCCAAGGCCAAGGTCATTGCAAAGAACAAGGGAGTGAGCGAAGAGCTTCTCCAGACGATAGATGAACTCTATGCGATTATGATAGAGGAGCAGAGTGCAGAGGCGCTTGAAGAGCCAATTGAAGAGCTCGAAGAAATTGAAGAACCAAGCAAAGAACTTGAAGAGGTTAAAAAGGCTGTTCTTGAGCTTCTGGGCAGGAAGAAAGGGACTCCAGTATCCCGGAAATACATAGTCAAAAAGTTGCAGTTCGATGAGGAGAGCGTTGAGGATGCCCTCCATGAGCTCCTGGCCGAGGGCGAAATATTCGAGCCAGAGGTGGGGTACTACCAGCTCATTGAATAGTGACCCAAACTTTTTTAATCCCCTCCCTTTAATTTGGTTAGGGGTACCTAATGCAGCTCAAGCCTTTCATAGAGATAACCAGACCGCATAATTGTATTCTGGCGGGAATAGTCGGAGTACTGGGTTCCATGGTGGCTATTGGAACGTATCCCCCATGGATTAAAGCCCTCCTGACGTTTTTGGTAGTCTCACTGGGATGTTCGGGCGGAAACACGATAAATGATTACTTTGACTATGAGATTGATAAAATAAATCGCCCGACAAGACCCCTTCCCCGGGGTGCTATGACAAGAGAAGCGGCTTTAATTTATGCATTTTTCCTGTTTTTGGTGGGTTTGCTTCTTGCCTACACTATAAACCGATATGCTTTTTTCGTTGCCTCCATGGCCTACGCTTTGATGGTACTGTATGCTTGGAAGCTCAAGCCCCTGCCCTTCATAGGAAACATAGTCGTGGCATTTTTAACGGGGATCACCCCAATATACGGTGCTCTCGCGGTCGAGAAAATCGGCTTTTCGGGTTACCTCGCGCTCAGCGCTTTCTTGGTGAATGTTGCAAGGGAAGTAATGAAGGATATGGAGGACATAGAAGGGGATAAGGCTAAGGGTGCCAGAACCCTCCCCATAATTCTGGGGCATAGAAATGCGGCATACATTGCGGCGTTCTTCACGCTTCTTACCGTAATTTCCTCGTTTCTCCCCCTAATGGTTGGGATAGGTATGGGTTATGTGCCGATTCTGCTTGTGGACTTAATACTTCTTAAGGCGATGTGGGACATTTTGAAGGATCCATCGCCATCAACTGCCGGAAAGTCCCAGAAAAAGCTTAAGATTGCCATACTGCTGGCGGTTTTGAGCTTTTTGATGGGTTCAATAACATCGACATCGGAGGTGGGATTATGAAGTTGAAGTTGGAGTTTGGAGATGAAGTTGAGGAGTACCTCAAAGGTGATGAACTCTTTACGGTGATTACGTTTAAGACCCCCTATGGGCCGACGGAGACCATGGCACGGTTCGTGGAGCTTATTGAAGGGCTTGGATGGAAGGTGGAATTTAAGGCAAACTGGTGGACCGCGGATATTCCCTACGGAATAATAAGGATAGACGCGTTTCGGGATGGGCGGGAGAAGATAATCCTCGGAAAATGGCTGCTCGGGAGGGAGTGCACTCTCCTCGGGATTGAAAACATGCCCCTTGAGAAGGGCAAGGAGGAGTTTTACAAGATGATTGATAGCATCACATCCACCTTAATTCATGATCCGGCAATAAGAACGATGAGGGAGCAGTATTAGGTGATGGATATGAAGGAAGCGCTCGTTAAGATGATATTTGATGAGGGATGCATAAGATTCGGGCACTTCGTTCTGACATCCGGAAGGGAGAGCGATTACTACATAGACATTAAGAAGCTCATAACAAACCCAAAGGCTCTAAAGCTTATCGCAGGGCTCATGAAAGAGGAAGCGGATAAAATGGGAATAGCATTTGACAAAGTTGCAGGACCGGAGCTCGGTGCCGTCCCCATAGCAACGGCACTCGCCCTTGAAAGCAATAAACCCCTCCTTATAGTTCGCAAGAAGAAGAAGGAGCACGGAACAGGGAAGCAGATAGAAGGGGAAGTCGTTCCCGGCGATAGGATTCTCCTCGTGGAAGATGTCACGACAACCGGAGGGAGCGTTCTAAGGGCTGCAAAGGTTCTCGAAGATGCCGGGGCGCACGTAAAGGGAATATTCGTGGTTGTGGATAGAGAGGAGGGCGCTAAAGATACCCTCGCAGGGAAGGGCTACACCCTCATTCCGCTCGTAAGTGTGAGCGAGCTCTTCAAATATAGGGAAGGTCTCTAATTTTTAACTTCAATTTTAATTTTTATTTTCCCCATCACAGCCTCTCTGGTACAGCCACATCAATGCCTTTGCTGCTCTCTCAGGCGTTGGAAAGTTCTTTATGCCGTGCTCTGCGAGGAGCTTAACACCCTCTTTGACGAGCTCTCCCGCCATGAAGTTAACGATTACGGGCTTTCTACATCCAGCATCCAGTATGGCCTTTGCAATTTCCTCGCTTGGAAGGAATATGGGGGGAACGCATATTACGAGGAGGGCATCCACATTTCCGTCCCCGCATACGATTTCGATGGTTTTCCTGTAGCGCTCATAATCGGCGTCGGCTATCAAATCGATGGGATTTTTTATGGAGCACTGGGGTGGAAGGAACTCCTCAAGTCTGGCGGCGGTGTCTTCACCCAGCCTTGCAATTTCCAGGCCCAGCTTCTCGAGTTTATCCGTTGCAAGAACTCCGGGACCTCCCGAGTTTGTTATCACCGCAATTCTCCTCCCCGCACTTCCATACATCTCAAAGGCCTTTGCAGCGTCAAAGAGCTCTTCCATCTCCTCCACTTCAATGGCTCCAAACTGCCTGAAAGCGGCTTTGTAAATCTCGTATGCCCCGGCCAGACTTCCCGTGTGGCTCTGTGCCGCCTTTGCACCGCTCTGACTTTTACCCGCTTTCAGGACTATAACGGGCTTTTTCTGGGCAGCATACCTTAGGGCATTCACAAACTCTCTTCCATCCCTTACCCCTTCAATGTAGAGGGCAATTGCCTTCGTGTTTTCATCATCTGCAAAATACCTCAAAAAGTCGCTTTCTGTTAAATCCGCGGCATTCCCGTAGGATACAAAGGCCGAGAAACCTATTCCCTCCTCATTACCCATGGCGAGGGCCGCACCACCGAAGGCGCCGCTCTGCGAGATTAAAGCTAAACCCCCTTTATTAACACGAACCTCAAAGGAGCCAAAAAAGTTTGCATGAACTCCAAAAATCCCTGCACAGTTTGGCCCTATGATTCTAACACCCTTTTCCTTTGCCTTCTCAAGGAGTTCCTTCTCAAGCTCAGCGTTGCCGATCTCAGAAAAACCAGCACTTATAACAACTGCACCTTTGATTTTATCCCCAATCTCCTCTATGAGTGGAGGGACAAAACGGGCGGGGATAGCTATTATCGCAACGTCAACCCGGCTTTCAAGTTTTTCAGCAATTTTAAGCTTCTTTCCGGCAATCTCAATTTCTCCCCCCTTTGGATTCACAGGTATTATCTCACCTTTAAAACCACCTTCGAGTATATTCTTCAAAATCTCGTAGGCTATTGCGCCTTTTTTGAAGGAGCCAAATACCGCAGCTGAAGAGGGATAAAAGAAAAAGTCCATTCCTTCACCTCCTCTTTCTATAAATCAACAGTGGGATTAATGCAACTCCCAGTATCAAAGCGGGTCCGCAGATTCCCTTCTTTTCTTCAATTACCACGGTTATATGCTTCCCCTCCGTCTTTTGATATGTCATTTCGAGGTTTTTCTCTCCTGGGGCTTCTATGTTTACCTTATCAAACCTGAAAGGCAGCGTAAGCGTGGCGTTCCAGGTTTTCTTTGTGAAGCTCTCGTCATATTTAACATCTGGTTTTACCCTGCCCCACACGAGAACCCTGTTCCCCTCGATTTTTGAATTTATGGCGTCGATCTTCATGGTTTTGTTGAATTCTTCCCTGATCCTCGTTTCATGGTAGCTCGTGGCGTTAACCCCCTCAAATGTGGCGTTGAACTTTACAAAGCCGCTCCATGGATCGTAGGTGAGCGTGATGGATTTTGTTGTGTTTTTAATGAACTCATCAAAAGGTATAAATTTTGTTTTATTTGCCACAGTTTTATTCATGGCTTCCTCATAGACGCTTGAATCAAATGTAATAACGATTATTGGCAGATAATCCCCGTTTTCCCATTTTGCGGTATTTTCCTCAAATTCTCCGGGTATGGGGGCCAAATTCAGAACATATGCATCCTTGGGAAGGAGGAGGTAGAAGCTCTTCCAGCTGTAGGAATACACCCTGTTGTGGTATATGAAGCTCATGGGGCCATAGGCGCTCGATTGGAGCTTCTTATCTTTTTCAACAAGATAGTTGTACCATTTGAACTGAACCACAGCGCTCCAGTTTTTCCCTATTTTTACGAGTCCATCCGCGGGTATCACTATCTGTGCATCGGGATATCTCTCCTTTACGCTATTGACGAAGTTCCTGAAGATTAAACTCTCCAAGAGCTTTTCGAACTTCTTGTTGGCTTCTGCCTCTCCCTTTGTCTTAAGGGTGTTCTCGAGCTCGTATATTTCAACGGGGCTTTTGAGCTTTGCATTTATCTTAAATAGGGCTGTTCCCGAGGGATACACCGTCACATAAACATTCATATCGAACACGGGTTGCTCCTCGTAGGCAAGGGCAAAACTTGAGAACATGAGAATTCCAATGATTAGGAACAACACCTTCTTCACACTCCCACCTCCAGAATTCTGTAAAGGGCAAAATAAAAAAAGTTATTGGTTCTTACATCTAAACTATAGTGATGCCCATGAAATACAGGAAAGTTGTTGTTGGAGGGACGTTTGACAGGCTCCATCTGGGGCACAAGGCGCTCCTGAGAAGGGCATTTGAAGTGGGAAAGTACGTTTATATTGGCTTAACTTCGGATGAGATGACAAAGGATAAACCCTATGCGGAGAAAATACTCCCCTATGAGCTCCGCCTGAGCGATCTTTTAAAGTTCTTGGAAGTCAACACCTACTCAAATTACAGGATTCTAAAAATCCACTCTGCCATTGGATTTACAGCTGAAATTAAGAGTCTGGAGGCAATTGTGGTGAGTGAAGAAACCTATAAAGGCGCCCTCCTTGTCAATAAAGCCAGAGAGGAACGGGGTTTAAAGCCCCTCGATATAGTTGTGATAGGGATTGTTAAGTCCAAGCTCGGAGGTAAGATAAGCTCCTCCCTCATAAGGGCGGGCTTGATAGACCCTTTTGGAAATCCCAGAGACAGAAGGCTTCGGCAAATTTAATAAATTCCTCATGCACCCTTAATTTGGTGGAAAAGATGAAGAAAAAAGTGGTGACCGTTGGCGCTGGCCTTGGCGGACTACTAACAAGTGCATTCCTGGCAAAAGAAGGTTACGATGTTGTGGTTTTGGAAAAGGCCCCATACGTCGGAGGCCGCTTCACAAATCTCTCATACAAAGGATTTCAGCTCTCAACAGGCGCTCTTCATATGGTTCCTCACGGTGAAGATGGGCCTTTAGCCCATCTTTTGAAAATGCTAGAGGCCAACGTTGAGATAGTGAACTCGAATCCAAAGGGTAAAATCTTCTATAATGGAGAGCTCTTCCACTACCGCGAAGGATGGAAGCGTTTAAGCCTCAGGGAGAAAGCAAAGGCAATGAAACTCCTCGCCGAGATTAAGGCAAACCGCCTCCCCAGGAAAAATGAATATGAGAACGCAAAAGTTTGGATTGAGGATAAAATAGGAGAGAACGAGTTCGTTTTTGCTTTCTTGGAGAGCTTCATTGGATGGGCAATCAGCTTAACCCTTGAAGAAGTGCCGGCTTTAGAACTCGCAAAAGAGATAAAAGCGACATTAAAGTGGGGAGGACCGGGGCTGATAAAAGGAGGATGTAAAGCCGTAACGGGCGAACTTGCGAGAATAGTTCAGGAAAACGGAGGAAGAGTGCTTACTAGGAAGAGGGCTGTTGAGGTCGATGAGAACAAAATTATCACATCCGACGGGGAGGAATTTACCTACGATATATTAATCTCGAACATTGGAATAAAAGAGACTGTAGAGCTTTTTGGAAGAGACAACTTCGATAGAGAATTTTTAAGAGAAATAGATGCTCTAAAGCCTGCGGAAGGGATAAAATACAACATCGCTCTAAAAGGCGGCCCTAGAATAGGAAACACCGTTGTTTTCACTCTCGACACAAAGAGAATAAACGGCTACAATGAGCCTTCCGCGATATCACCCGAGCTTACAAAAGAGGGCTACACACTTATAATGGCCCACCAAGCCATTAGGAGTAAGAACTTGAAGAGGGAACGTGAGCTTGGAATTGAAGACCTATACACCCTCTTTCCAGAGCTGAGGGAAGAGGGAGAAATTTTAATGGTGCAGAGCTACATGGGGAGCAACCCGGTAAATAGGGTCGCGTCCGGACAGAATCACCCGGACTTCCCAATGGAAAACGTCCATATAGTTGGAGATGCCAGCAAAGGCGAAGGGGGAATTGAGGTGGAGGGAATCGCTCTGGGAGTTATGCGAACTCTCCAAAAGCTCGGATTAAGAGATTTCAGCTCCTGGCATTTGTAATTACTCCTCTTTTTTAATGAAATTAAGAATAAGGAAATGGGCATCAGCCCTTCAAAACTTTAACGACCTTTTCGGCGACCTCAACGCCAGCCCTCATCTGGGCCTCAACGGTTGAAGCACCAATGTGCGGTGTAAGCACAACATTGTCGAGCTTCGTTAGCTCATGTCCGGCCGGGAGTGGCTCCTCTTCAAAGACGTCCAAGCCAGCGCCGGCAATCCAGCCTTCCCTGAGCGCTTTAACGAGAGCATTCGTATCAATTATGGGGCCGCGGGCGGCGTTTATAAGGATGGCAGTTGGCTTCATGAGCTTCAATCTTTCCTCATTGATTAAGTGGTATGTGCTGTCCAAGAGCGGGACGTGGAGCGTAACGACATCACTTTCCTTTAAGAGTTCCTCAAGCTCAACAAACTTTCCTCCCACCTCTTTTGCCCTTTCAAAGTTGGGATATGGGTCGTAGAGCAGGAGATTCATTCCCATTGCCTTGGCTATCTTCGCGATATTGTAGCCAATCCTTCCAAAGCCCACTATTCCCAGGGTTTTACCATCAAGCTCAAAGCCCATACACTGCTTCTTGGCCCAAACGCCCTCCCTCATCTTCCTGTCGGCAAAAGCTATTTTTCTCGTAACGTTGAACATTAAAGCCATGGCGAGCTCGGCAACACTCCTGCTCGATGCTCCCGGAGAATTTACGACCTCAATGCTCCTTTCCTTTGCGGCGTCCAAATCAATGTTGTCCAGGCCGACGCCAGCCCTTCCAATAACCTTGAGGTTTGGAGCGTTTTCTATGACTTTGCGCGTTACTTTGGGCTTGCTTCTAACAATTATAGCGTCGACATCCTTGGCCAGCTCCAAAAGCCTCTCTTCGTCGGGATACTCCTCATAAACAACCTCAAATCCAGCATTTTTCAAAACCTCAATAGCCTTCTCATGCAAAGGTGCAGCAACCAAAACCCTCATATCAACCCCTCCTTTTTATTGCTATGAGCATGACTTGATCAGATGCGTCCTCGGCTCTATCCGAGATGTCCCCTATCTTCGTAACTATCTGATTCCATATGAGCTTTGCGTATGTGCTCAGCTCCTCACTTTCGAAAATCTTCCCGAGCAGATCGCGTTCGCATTCATCCGAAATTTCCTCAAGCTTTTCCGTGCTTTTGGCGTACTCCAAAGCCTCATCCACATCCTCATCCAGTGCAATGACGGATTTTTTGAGCTCTAAATATGTTTTCAGGGCGGCTCCTACAGTCTTTAAAATTTCATCCTTCAGACTCTTGGGAACCTTGGGCTTCGCAAGTATCAAAACGTGAGAGGCGCTTTCAGCAGCATCGGCGACATTGTCTATGAGCTCCACGAGCCTGGCATAATCTCCCCTGTTGGTGGGAAGAAAGGCTCCTGCATAGAGCATGCTCTCTATTCCCCTTCTAAGGGAATCTGCTTCCCTCTCAAAATTTTCAACTTCCTTTACCTTTTTCTCCGCTTTTTCGAACTCTTCATCGACATAGGCTTCGACGAGCTCTTTAAATTTCGTAAGGGTTTTTTCAACGGCATCCAGGTGATTATCGAGGACTTCAAAGACGTTGTTCTCCTTCCCTCCAAATATCGGCATGATTCTCCCCTATCGGATATATTGTGAATACCTTTATTTAGTTTTGCCCATCCCTATGATCCTTGATATCCCATACAGCACCAGAAGTATTAAGGAAGCTATAAGGGTGACCTCCATAGGTGGTATTATTGGAGCCAGGTTTTTTATAAGGGCGTATGTGGGGAATACCATGATTATGGTAAGTATTAGAACCAGATAGTGCTCCCATGGTGCCCTGTTTCTGTCCATATCTGCACTCTCTATGAAGAGGAGGAGCGTGGAAACTAGTAGGAGGCCGAAATAACCGCCCATTTTGTAGTACATCACCAGTATGACGGCCCCCGTGAAGTAGAGGAGCCCGAAGAAGTATGAGAAGAACCCCACGAGAGCTATGGGGCTTGTCCTGAAGAGGGGGGTTCCGTAGCTCAGGAAAAGAAAGAGGGCGAAGAATAGAGGAGAAACTTTTATTTCCGGCTTCATAACCTTATCACCTCTGCCACCGCACTATTTAGGGGTTTCTCAACATCCCAGTCTATTATCAACCCGTAGGAAGAGAGCCTGCTCAAAAGGGCTTTCCTCTCGAGCATGAGCAACTTCTTTGCGAGTTCTTCCTCCCTTGTCTTCGCCTCTAGTATAGAGTAGGGGGTGGGAGATATTGCAATCACATTATAGCCGTATCGGTAGAGTGTTTTTAGAGCATCGATGCCCTCCTCCGTTAGGAATGGTGAGAAATAGAGGATCTGAGCCCTGGCAGGGAAGCGCGTTTTTATTATATGCTCCACTTGGTATGCTATCATGTTGTTCTTATCCGGCTTAGCCAGGCTCAAAAAGTCTATGCATTTGAAGAAGTGCCTTTTTCCATAGTCTATCCTTATCCACATCGGAACCTCCTCGGATATCAGGAGACCAAAGCTGGTTCCGTTTTTAAGACAGTCAAGTATGAAGGACGCTGCGGCTCTAACCGTGTAGTCAAAGATTTCCCTCCCCTTGTAGGCGGCATCAATTATCAGGACGACATCAACCTTTCTCTCGCTCTCATATTCATTGCTCATTATTTTACCCATTTTGGCACTGGCTTTCCAGTTTATTATTTTAAAGGGATCCCCGGGCTGGTATTCCCTAATGGCATGGAATTCAACTCCTTCTCCAACTCTGGGTGATGGGAGCGGCCCGGCAGTCACCTTAGTGCCCTTTGTGGAGTAGGGTGTTATCACATCTTCGATTTTGGGGACCCCGACGATCTCACTGAAGACATCAAAGGTTCTCTCTATAAAGAAAAAGCCGAATGGGTCCTGATACTCCGCTTTAATCCACTCCCATTTGTGAATTCCCCTCTTCATTCTTACCTTGTAAGTCAGCTCCCTCTCTTCTCCCGGAGTTAGAGAGATTAAAAACTCCCCCCTTCCTTCAATTATTTCAAGCTCCTCCGGAATATCTTCTATGAGTCTGAGACTTGGTATCCGCTCCTTTGATTTCACCCTGATTTTTATCTCCACTATCTCGCCTTCCAGAATGCGCTCGTGAGGTATTACCCGCTCCACATCTATCTCAAGGCTCGGTTTGAAGAAGGTTACTGCCGTGAAGAAGAGCCACACCATGGGTAGCACAAGATAAATCATCTCCCAGCGGAGGGAGAAGAAGGCAAATAGCACAATTACCCAGAGGGAGATTATGAGGAGTACAGCCTTTCCCGTGGTCGTTGGCTCTTCCATGTTCATCACTCAAACTCTCATCACTCAAACTTTGGAACCGGAACCTTCTCAAGAATTCTCTCTATAACGCTCTCCTGACTCACCCGCATGTACCATAGCTCCCTTTTCAGTATGAGCCTATGACTTAGTGCCGGAACTGCAACCGCTTTCACATCATCGGGAATTACGTAATCCCTCCCGCTTAGAGCGGCATATGCCCTCGAGAGCTTCATCAATGCCAGGCTGCCTCTTGGAGAGGCTCCTATCTCCACGCTCTTTTTGTCATTCCTTGTGGTGTTTATTATGTCAACTATGTACTCCAGAATTGCATCGCTTAGGTAAACTTCCTCAATCCTCCGCTGCATTTCGAGAACGTCCTCAGGGCTTACAACGGCATTTATGTCAACTTCTTCCTTCTTCCTTGAAATCCTCCTTTTGAGTATCTCAATTTCCTGCTCTCTTGTTGGATACCCAATCCTTAGCCTAACCAGAAATCGGTCTAGCTGTGCTTCTGGAAGGGGATAAGTTCCTTCCTGCTCTATGGGGTTTTGCGTCGCTATAACTATAAACGGTGCTTCTAGAGGATAGGTTTTCCCCTCTATTGTAACCTGTTTCTCCTGCATCGCCTCCAAAAGGGCGCTCTGTGTCTTTGGAGGAGCCCTGTTGACTTCATCCGCAAGCAGTATATTTGTGAAGATGGGTCCTTTTTTAAATTCAAACTCCAGCGTCTTCTGGTTAAACACGCTAACTCCCAGGATATCCGAGGGGAGCAGATCCGGAGTGAATTGGACTCTTTTGAATGTAACTCCCAGCGCACCTGCAAAGCTCTTGGCCATGAGTGTTTTTGCAAGTCCCGGAAGATCCTCTATTAAAATGTGGCCACCCGCCAGGATTGTGGTCAAAACGAGCTTTAGCACATCATCCTTGCCAACTATGGCTTTTCCAACTTCCCCCAAAATTTGAGTCCCTTTTTCCGAAACTTCTTCAATCTTCATATCTTCATCTCCTCCATCTCTCTTTCAAGGACATCGAGAGCTTTCTCAAGTCCCTCTAAAAAGTTGTCAGATTGTCTTAGAATTCGTAGGGCTCTGTTTGGGCTTTTCTTGATCTCATCAAAACCTTTATCTTCAAGAATTTCGTAAATTCCGATTATCCTGTCTTCAACAAGACTTCGTGCTACCCCTCCTTTCTCGGCGAGTTTTATCATTGAAACAATTCTTTCAAATTCAGTCTTTCCGTTCTCTTCTTTTCTGATCCTCTTTGGGGTCCTGTACCTTATGGGAACCTCCCAGATGAAAATTGCCAGCAGTATAACCCCCGCAACCAGAAGGGAAGCCCATCTAACTATGTAAGAGCTTGCAAATGATGCGATTAGAAGGAAAGGTATCGCCATAACCCAGAGGCTATGAACTCTCATTCCTATCACCCCTGATTGTTTTGTATAGTTCATAAGCCCTTTTAGCTTCTTCCATTGTTACCTTGGAAGGGGCGTATCTGGCCTTCTCAAAAAGAGCTGTGAGCTCTTTAAATGCATTTTTCTTGTACTGCACAATTTTTGCATGCTCCCAGTGAGTCCAGCTGTCCCTATAGGGGACTCCAAGAGCTTCGAGCCATAGAACTGCTTTCTTGTAGCTCTCCACAACAATTTCATCCGGAGCCCCACTCTCCTCTTCCATTTTTCTCTCAAAGCTCTTCAGTTCCCTTTCAATCTTCCAGGTTCTACGTGCTCTTCTAAGCCTCGGATAGAACCAGATCCCCATACATGCCACAAAGAAGAGGGTGGGTATTATGAGCCATCCAAGTGCATTTCCCGAGGACACTTTGTAGCCAAACCACGTTGCGTTCTCGGTAATCCTGCTTGAAACCGTGCCCCCGCTTGTTAGGGCTTTTCCAATGGTTATATTTGTCGTGTTGTTTGCTACCGGCGGGGTATCTTTGCCCTTGGAGAGGAGAGAATATAGTGTCGTTACACCTATTCCGGCACCTATAATTATGTATTCGAGTGTCCTTTTCCAATCAAAATCGGATTTTCTTCTATCGAAGGGATCCCTATACATCAAGAGGATTTCCAGCAGAATCAGAATGCCCACAAGAAGGAAACCGTAAAATACGCACATGCTCAAATAGGTGTAGACCCCGGAGGAGCCCTCAATTGGAGTGCTTGTGGCCCGGGATGGGAGGAGGGCAGAGATTAAAAGGATGAGCAGTGCAAAATACACATATGTCCTTTTTCTCATTTTAATCCACTTAAGTTAGTGACTTTTACTTTAAATAGTTTTTGAGGCAGTGTTTTCCACAAGATTTTAAAATGGGCACTCTAAGCTTTTCTTGGTGAGGATAATGAGAGTTGCGGTCATAAACTATGATAGGTGCAATCCTGATAAGTGTGGGCACTTTCTTTGCGAGCGCGTCTGTCCCGTCAATCGAATGGGTGGGGAGGCTATAATAATCGATGAGGAAGATTATAAGCCTATTATTCAGGAGACCTCATGTACAGGATGTGGAATATGCGTTCATAAATGTCCCTTCAATGCGATAACTATTGTGAACCTCCCAGAGCAGCTCGAGGAAGACTGCGTTCACCGCTATGGCGCCAATGCCTTTGTTCTATATCGCTTGCCAGTGGTGAGAAATGGAAGCATAACGGGTATTCTGGGTCCCAATGGGACGGGTAAAACCACGGCGGTTAAAATACTAGCCGGAGAAATAACACCCAACCTGTGCTCGTCAAATGAATGCTGGGATGAGGTGATAAGGGCATTCAGGGGAAATGAGCTTCAAAACTACTTTGAGAAGCTCAAAAATAAGCAGATTAAGGCGATAGTCAAACCTCAGTATATTGATTTGATCCCGAGAGTTGTAAAGGGTAGGGTCAGGGATCTGCTTAAAAGGGCCGATGAGAGGGGGATTTTGGAAGATATAATAGATGATTTTGAGCTCCGAGAAATTTTGGATAGGGAAATCCAGCAACTCAGCGGTGGAGAATTGCAAAGGGTTGCAATAGCTGCTGCAGTTGCAAGAGAAGGCGATTTTTACTTCTTCGATGAACCATCATCGTATCTCGACATAAGGCAGAGGCTCAAGATAGCAAGGGCAATTAGGAGGCTCGCGGAACAGGGAAAGGCGGTGCTTGTTGTAGAGCACGATCTGGCGGTTTTAGACTATCTGAGCGATAACATCCACATTGTTTATGGTAAGCCGGGAGCATATGGTATATTTTCCTCTCTAAAAGGTACGAGGGTAGGAATCAACATATTTTTGAACGGCTATCTTCCCGATGAAAACGTGCGCTTCAGACCCTATGAAATTCGCTTTACAAAGCAGAGCGAGAGAAAAGCTCAAAGTGGAGATATTTTAGTGGAGTATCCGGCCCTTGTTAAGGATTACGGTGGATTCAGGCTTGAAGCCGATGGAGGGAAGCTCCACATAGGAGAAGTCGTTGGAATTGTGGGTCCAAATGGAATAGGTAAGACCACGTTCGTTAAGATGCTTGCAGGAGTCGAGGAACCAACGGAAGGTGAAGTAGAGTGGGAACTCGAGGTTAGTTACAAACCCCAGTACATAAAGGCGGACTATGAAGGGACGGTGTTCGAGCTTTTGAGCAAGGTGAATGCCTCTAAGCTAATGAGCAACTTCTACAAGACGGAACTTTTGAATCCTCTTGGTATACCTGACCTATACGATAGAAAAATAAATGAACTCAGCGGTGGGGAATTGCAAAGGGTTGCAATAACGGCATGTCTGCTCAAGGACGCTGATCTCTACTTAATAGATGAGCCCTCGGCACACCTCGATGTAGAGCAGCGTCTGGCGGTTTCAAAGGCCATAAGGAGTTTGATGGCCAAAAACGAGAAAACCGCCCTCGTGGTCGAACACGATGTTCTCATGATAGACTACATAAGTGACCGCCTGATTGTATTCGATGGAAAGCCGGGAAGGGAAGGTAAGGCTTCAAAACCAATGCCCATGAGGGAGGGAATGAACTTCTTCCTGAGCAACGTTGGCATAACCTTCAGGAGAGATCCGGAGACGGGAAGACCTAGAGCCAATAAAGAGGGTAGCGTCAAGGACAGGGAGCAGAAGGAGAGAGGGGAATACTATTATACTTAACCTCAGCCTTAACCTGGGCAAAAGTTATATGTCCTCCCCCCAATATTTATCCGTGATGAAGATGGTGAGTCCGGCGGCAATAGTCTTCCTCTTTGCGGAGGATTTTGCAAGGGAGAACAAATCTCTTAAAAAAGGAGCCAAGTTTTTCGAGTGGCAGAAGAGGTATGATGCCTTTGAAACGGTTGCCGCTGCTTTTGGCGTGACCATTGCAAAGCTGAAGAGGGAAGGAAAGATCCAGCTTAGAATAAAGAAGGGATTTCTGGGGATGAAAAGGCTTGTGTTTGTGAGAACGACGGACATACCCGAGGAATACGGTGTTATAGCGAGGGGTCTTCAATCCATTTCCCCATATAAAGAAGTGGAGCTGAAGGCTGCCTTATTCCTTTCCATTCCAATATCCCCCCTCCCAACACATGCACTGTCCAGATATGTCATTCAAAGGGATCTAAAGGGATACAACTACGAGGAGCTCAGACACAGCCTGGAGATACAGCATGAGAAGGAGAATCTAAAAAGGATACTGGAAGAGTTTAAGAGGGATGAGGAAATCTGGAAGCTCTTCTTAAAGAGTCTGGAAAAAGCAATGGATATGTGCAGGGGAAAGGAAGGCATAACACTATATACTCCATTGGACATGCTGGAGGACGCGAAAAATGAGAATAAGAAGGGAACTCCTTGAGTACCTGCTTGATATGGCGAGAAACTTTTACCCGAATGAGTTTGGAGGTTTTTTGAGGGAGAGAGATGGCGTTTTTGAGGAGGTCCTGATAATTCCAAAGGGGCACTTCGGGAAGAGCTCAATCTTCTTCGATACATACCTCCTGCCCCATGATGACGATATAAAGGGGACGGTTCATTCCCACCCCGGAGCTCCATTGCCCTCAAAAGCGGACCTCAACTTCTTTTCAAAGTTCGGAGGGGTTCATCTCATACTCGGCTTCCCCTTTGAGGAATGGAGCATAAAAGCCTACAGAAGTGATGGAAGCGAAGAGAAAATAGAAATTTTGGATTAGGGCTTGAGTTCGACCCAGTTTTCCTTTGTCCCCTTGACGATCTTAACCAGGCCGTAGTTTTCCAGCCTGTTGAACATCCTCCACGCGGTTGTCTTTGGTATCCCCAGGGTGTTTCTAACTTCAGCCTGGCTTGCTCTTCCTCCCTTATCAAGTATGTAGAGCAGAGCCCTCCTCTCATCATCATTCAAATCAAAGCGCTCCATCTTCTTTAGGAATGCTTCCCTGTTTATGGGTTTCTTCTTTTCACCTCGCATGAGCTTCATTCCTATGAAGATGGCGGCTACTATGAGGAGCCCGATGGCTCCGAGCATATAAATTGAACTTGAATTTGAAGAGCCGCTACCGGTTTGAATCGTTGTACCCGATGAAAGGTAATAGCTGACGCTCTGATTTCCAGAGGGCATTGTTATGCTCCCCTCCGAAATCTCCAGAGGTATATCGCTCAAATCAACAACAGTGGAGCCATTTGGGAGAATTACCTTGAAGGGCACATAACTCTCAATGCTTAGCGTCCAGACGAGCCCCTCCTTTGCTGTTAAATCAGGAGTGTAGTAGCTTATTTCAACGATTTGAGCTCCTCCAACATTTATGACCGCATGATTTTTATCGAGCGTATATTGAAGGGGGTTGCCGTTCTCATCGGTTATGAAGAGATCCTCGTAATGAGACCCGATTAGAGGAACATCTATCTGAGAGGCGAAGTCTTCGGGTGCAATTTGATAATCGACCTTAACATATCCATCCCTGTAAACCGTGAGCGTCAGGTCGTAGGTATATTGGGCGCTTACTAGAGGAATAAAGATTAAAACCAGCAGGATTAAAGCTTTCTTCACTCTATCACCTCCAAAGGCTCAGGAGTGCATCACTATGAACTCCTCAACCTCGTTCATGAGCCTCAGCGCAATGGCGAAGTGCATCTTTGCCTGCTCCGGTTTTTTCTCCTTCAAGAGCCTCATTCCCATTCCGATTTCCTGGGCGGCTGTTCTAAGCTGGAGTTCAGCCCTTCTCGTATCGACACCCTTTTTGTTGAGCTCCCTCAATGCCCGGACGTCTTTCCTCATTCTGCTTCCGATCTCCCCCATAAAGCCCCTGAAATTTCTCTTCATCCTCTCCTGGACAATTCTCTCGTGTATTGCATTGAGAGTTCTCATGAACCCTGTGAGCGTCTCCCTGTTATTCTCTATGACATTCAAAGCCTCGTCCCACTTTTCTTCTTGGGCTAATGCGTTCACCTGATTATATATGGCTTCGACTTCAGCGAGCCTTGCCTCCGCACCTGTTGTGTCAACTCCTCTCCCCTTTGCATACTCAATTGACCTGTTCGCAAAGTCTATACCCTTTGCGGTTCTTTCCAAAAATTCCCTGACAATTTTATCCGCATTCTGGTGTGCCAGCTCTTCCCTAAGCTCCCTGAACTCTTCGTCTAGAACCTTCTTTTTCTCCTGTACCACTTTGAGATCCTCTTTAGCCTTATCAAAGTCCCTGGCTTTTAAATCCTCCAGAACAACCCGGTAGGCGTCTTTGGTCTCATTGAAGGTCTGGCTTATGTTTGAAACATCCAGACCCTGACTTTCGGCAATTTTTATAGTCCTCTCAATCATCCTAAAGTATCCCATCATTCTCTCAATCTGGCCCTGGATCCGCTCCCTCGCTTCATTGTATTTCTCTTTGCCTTCTTTAAACTCCTGGAGGACAATTTTGTAGTAATGCATCGCGCTCAGGCTATCCAGGATGGAACTGTAGTAATCGCCGTCGTTGTATTCCTCAATGGCTTTTTCTTTAAAATTCTCGGCTTTTTCATAGCTGGTGAGAATGCTTGAGTTCTCGGGGAGCTTGTCCTCCAAGCCTTCCACTATGGAGCTTATTTTATCGAGCTGATTTATAAGTCTTGCAGATATGAGTTGCTCCCTCGTTTCGTTATCGATATTTAAAACGGTTTGATTTAATTGGGTCGTGTTGCTTCCTGCAAAGCTAAATCCCATGGGAACAATGCTCCCAATCAGCAGCATTATCAATCCCCAGACCTTCCACCTCATGTTCATATGGATCACCGATTTAGAGTTAGGATCTTCAGTTATTTTAGGAACCCGATGAAAAGAACGTTTCAAACCGTTCCATTGCATTAGAGACTCTCTCTATCAAATTATTTAAACCTTTCGTGGAATTTAAATCCTCTTAAAAATCTTTGGAACGAGGAGAATCTTTTTAAATGTTCGCAGTACCTAAAGAATGAGGGGTGTCCATGGATCTGGTGGTTCTTGGTCACGTATCAATTGATCACATAATATTCCCGGGTCGTAAAGAGATAATCTTGCCTGGAGGTGCGGCTGCCGCTGTTGCAACTTCAGCAGCATTGAGCGGGGCTAAAGTTGGATTGGTGACTAAGGTGGGTAGGGATTTCCCCAAAGAATGGCTTGAAAAACTGGAAGGTGTTTTGGACATTGGAGGGGTTCATGTTCTGAAAGGAAAAACCATACATATATACATGATATATCATAAGGATGGCAGCGTCGATGCCCCCGTTGATATGGGTGTGGCACAGAGGATGGGAGAAACGGAGATTCCCCGGGAATATTTAAAGGCCAAAATTTTCCACATAGCTCCCATACCCCCAGAGGAGCAGCTTAAAGTGGTGAAACGATTGGAGGGGAAGAGGGTTGCTCTGGATTTTAATCCAACATACATGGAGGAGTACAGGAGCAGGAGGGCCATCTTGAGAGAGATTATATCCCGGGTTGAGGTGGTATTCCCGAATGAGAGAGAAGCCCGGACAATAACGGGTGCATCCAGCATTGAGGAAGCCGCCGAAATCATGCACTCCTGGGGAGCCAAGCTCGTGATTATAACACGGGGCGAAAGGGGAGTCCTCGTTTACGATGGCTCTTTTAGGGAGTTCGGTGCGCTTGAGATTGACAGAGGAGAGATTGTTGATCCAACGGGGGCGGGAGATGCGTTCGCGGGAGGATTTCTCGCATTCTATGTGAAGGGGAAACCTCTGGAGGACTGCATCATACAGGGGCTTCACAGGGCGAGGGAAGTTTTAAAGAAAAAGGGGAGCTGGAGCATTTAAAGGATTACCTGAAGGAAAGCTTCCTCCCCCGGTTCAAGATGCTCCACCTCCCATATAACCCTGTTCCCCTCTATCCTCGCTTTTCCTTTCGTTGCCCGCACATCGACGGCATTCACGATCCTCTCAATGGTGTAGTTTTCCAGACTTCTGAGCCTTGGAGCCTTAACCTTTATGAAGTAATACTTATCAAGCTGCTCCTCGAATACCAGCGGTCTAAAAAATGCCACATAGGAGCTCCCACCAAATAGAAGTGCTGATAGGAGTAATATTATGGGTAGATTGCCATAGTTCTTTGGAGGTTTTGCCATTGGGGTGGTGGTCGTATTGGTCTGCGTTACTGTGGTTACGGTTGTGGTAGTGGTTGTTGTTACGGGAGGGGCCGGCTTCTCAATGGTTATTGATTTTTCATCTCCTATATACTTGGAGCTCTCTGCCTTCAGTTTCACGAGTCCAAAGCCTATCTTTGTGAGGTCAACCTTAACTTTTCCCTCAGCATCTGTTATCTGGTATTCCTTTCCGGTTATGCCCTCTATCGAGACGCTCACATTTGGTATGCCCTTTCCACTGGAATCCCTTACATAGACAATTAGACTCTCATTTTTCACGGAATAGTCCAAAAATAGCTTTTTAACTTCAACGAAGGTCTCGACGAGCCTTCCATCCAGATTGAGCTTGATTTTATAAGTTCCGGGTTCTTTCGCTTCAATCTGAACCACTCCTAAAGAATCGGTCTTCAAACTTAAGCTGTTTATCTGAACAGGTATGCCGCTAACGCCCTTTCCTTCTTCATCCTTCACCTGAACCGTTATAACTCCATTCTCAAATCCAGCGGTGTATGTGAGCTTTCTCTGGTAGACCTTAAATTCCTTGCTCTCCGTTTTCTCGACACCGTTGAACTTTGTTTTCATTATCGCGAGATATCCTCCCACGTCGGGCCTGGGCAGGATTAGAGTGTATGTCTTCTTATCGTAAGGATTTATGTAGGTGCTCTCGGATATAGCCTTTATGAGCTCATTTCCTTTGTAGAGCTCAATTTTGACAGTTCCCATAAGAACTCCATTGGATTTTGACCTTATTTCACAGGATATGGAGACATCGTTTCCGTATATGTACTTCTCTTGAGCATCTATTTTTAGAGAATAGTCGATTTTGGTCAGAACCCTGAGCGTAAGTGGTACCCTCACTATAATGGGTGAATCCTTGATTTTAGCCACTAGCTTTAATTTATACGTACCCGCCCTGATGCTGTTTAAAATTATTTGAATATGCCCTTCATGGGTTTGATTTGGAGCGAGCTCCTGGATAACCTCTTGAGTGTATGTTGCTCCTTGAGGAAGATTATCAATTATCACGAAAACATTTTTTGCACTCTCATTTCCCAAATTCGTGAGGTTGAAGTAGACATCCACGGAATCACCGGGATATGCGTTAAACACTTGTTCCTGCGGGTGGAGGGTTAAAACGGGCTCTCCTCTGGCTTGGGGAATATTTAAGACTCCTATCAACATGAAGAGAGCCAAAAGCATGAGCTTATTCTTCACCTTTTATCACCTCTAAAATGCTCCTCTGCTTCCCCACAATCTCATCGAAGGATTTCCCTTTATATTTGGCTAGGGTTAAATCAACTTTAAAGTTTTTGCCGCTTTTCGGGAGAATCTCCGGAGAAAAGAAGTGCCATCCATTGTTTATGAACTTAACGGCTATTATCGCCTCTCCTCCGAACCTTCTGGAAAAGGATTTGAGCTTTTCCATATCCTCCTCCGTGAGGTATAGCTTTTCACTTTTGGTGCTTTTAACTTCTATACACAGGTATTTTCTCCCGTTTCCCGCCACTATGTCAACTTTCTTGCTTCCTGCAGACCTTACAACGGCAAATCCTTCCTCTTCAAGCCTCTTTATAAGCTCTCTCTCGGCACTTGCCCCTCTTCTGTACTTCACTGCAATCCCTCTCTTAATATTTGGCGTTCCCCTATTTTAAACTTCCCTCTGGGATAGGAAAGGTTTAAATGTTTTTCAGACATAAAACAATCGGTGGTTGTTATGATCGAAGTCGGGGAATATCTGGTAAAGGAAGGTCTCTACTATACGAAGGAGCATGAATGGATTGAAGTCCTTGAGGATGGTACAGTCCTCGAGGGTATCTCGGACTATGCTCAAAAGGAGCTTGGCGATTTGGCTTATGTGGAGCTTCCCGAAGTCGGAGCAAGCTTTAAACAGGGCGACGTTCTCTGCGAGCTGGAGAGCGTCAAGGCAGTAAGCGAAGTTTATGCTGGAGTAAGCGGTGAGGTCGTGGAGGTAAACGAGGAGCTTGAGGATGCTCCTGAGAAGATAAACGAAGATCCCTACGGAACATGGATCGCAAAAATAAAACCCGAAAATCTCGAAGAGGAGCTCAAGGAATTAATGGATGCTGAAGCTTACGCTAAATATCTGGAGAGCCTCTGATTCTGCTCTTTTTTCCCAAACTTATTCTCAAAAGGTTACGGCTCAGCTCCTACCTCTCATCATCCCTCAGATACCCTAGAGCTCTTCATCGCCTATGAAGTGCTTTTCTCAGAATGTTGATAAACCTTTTCGAAAG
>NZ_JBMXHE010000044.1:0-34358 GCF_053987695.1 Palaeococcus sp. (in: euryarchaeotes) | reverse complement strand
TGATATTTTCAAGCTTTAATTGGGCTTTTTTGTTTTTATAATGAACATTTATGAGCATGCTCCTCAGGCAATATTTAAGCATTGGGATATATATTACTTTTGACTCCAAATTATTACGTTTAATTTATTAATAAATATTGTACTATTTGAGGATTGTTAATATACATTATTATTAAAAATTTAGATTTTTATTTAAAAAGTTATTATATAACATATCCAAATACTAAAAATTCCTAATATTTTACGTTTTTATAAAGTATTAAAAAATAATTCTATACCACCTTTAATTGTAAAAGGAAATGTGGAGGGATAAAGGGGCATAAAGAACAAAAATCTAGCAAAAATAAAGACCCTATCAGGATAAACTCAATGAGTTATCAGATAATCCCTTTGTTTAACTTCCAGAATTTGCAGTACATATATGAGCATGTATTTTGGATATAATGTTGATTATATCCAAAAATTCCGTACGATAACGTACGTCATAAAGAAGAAAATTAGGAACATTCACCTAAAAACACGCCAAATCCCAATCAAGAATCCCGGTCCCACGGGTATTAATGGGGCAATATAATTTCCCATATACGAGCTCAGTGCCCAATAAGCTGCTCCAAAAGAGGCTAAATTTATTGCCATGATTAACTTTTTATCTGAACCTCTTGATCTTCTTAGATCTGAGGAGAGCTGTTCTGTCATCATAAAGCCCAACAGCAAATAGCCTATTGCCCCTAGAAAGCCAAGCAACATCTGTAAATGGGTTTTTGAGAACGCGGCTATAAAAAGCACTGCGAGTGCTCCTCCAATATAGAACATGAACGCCAATATCTCGAGCACTGCATATCCCCTTCATTTACATATCTGTGGGTACTTTTAAACTCTCCTCCCTTCTAAATCACTAACCACCATGCTCCATATTGTTTGAAATGATATAAGTTGTCGAAATTATACGTTTTTAGATATTAAATAATTCCAAATTTTTAATATTCTAAAATAACATTAAAAGTTAAATTTTGAGTGTTATCTAGTTGGACATTTTTAAATTATATTTAATTAATCTTATAAAAAGTAATATTTTTAAATTAGTCATATCGTCAAAAAATCAAGTCTCAGTTGAGACATAACCGTTGTAGAACATAAATAACAAAATGTAACTAAAAAACAGAATGAGAGAAATGGTCAACGGGTAAGGCTGATCAACGGTTAAGACTCTTCCTCAGCTTCTCTTGCTTCTATGTACTCAATTACATTCTCAACGATTTTGGGCGCAAGCCCTATATAATTTTCAGGCTTTAAGGAGTCCAAATCTTTTCCGGTCAGATACTGGTTTATGGCCCTATCCTCCCTTGCAACATCCAGCAGGTCTTTTTTCTCCTCAAAGGCTTTCATTGCGAGTCTTCTGACCAATTCATGAGCTTCCTGTCGCCCCATGCCTCTCTCCGTGAGCTTGAGCATCAGGGGCTCTGCCATAATCAGGTTATGTGTCATGTTAAGATTGCGTTTAATGTTTTCAGGGAAAAATTCCAAACCTTCAAGCACCTTCTTCATGTTTTTGAGCATCTCATCCAGCAAAACGAATGTCTCAGGAAGAATTACCCTTTCAACGGAAGAGTTTGTTAAATCCCTTTCGTGCCACAATGGATTGTTTAATAAAGCAGGTATCACGTTTGAATAGATAACTCTGGCAAGTCCACATATTTTTTCAGTTCGTATAGGATTTCTCTTGTGGGGCATTGTGGATGATCCGACCTGCTTTTTCCCAAATGGCTCGCTTACTTCGAGTATCTCGGTTCTCTGGAGATTTCTAATCTCAAGCCCTATTTTATCCAAGGTTGAAGCCACTAATGCTAAAATACCTACTAATTCGGCATAAACATCCCTCTGTATTATCTGATTGCTTATTCTGGCAGGCTTTAAACCCAAATCCTCCATAACCAGTTGCTGAATATCAATTCCCCTTTCTCCTAAAGAAGCCATGGTTCCAACGGCACCACTAATTTGTCCAACTAAAACCCTTTTCTTTGCTTCTGCAATTCTGTCAATGTGCCTTTGGATCTCATCGAGCCATATGGCAAACTTCATCCCGTATGTCGTTGGCACAGCGTGCTGGCCATGCGTTCTCCCTATGCACACGGTATATTTGTGCTTCCTTGCAAGCTTTTTAAGGATGGAACGCAGGTCTCTCAAATCTTTTAGGAGGAGTTCAAGGGATTCCTTGATTAGGAGGGCGTTGGCAGTGTCTATGATGTCGTTGGAGGTGGCTCCTAAATGTACGTATCTTCCATGGTCGCCACAAACTTCAGTCAATGCCTTGACAACCGCCATTATATCATGATGTATCTCCCTCTCTATCTCCTTTACCCTCTCCAGCCTAACATGTTTTATATTTGCTCTCTTGCTTATTATCTCCGCACTTTCTTTTGGTATGTTGCCAAGCTGTGCATGGGCACGCGCCAGTGCAGCTTCCACATCCAGTAGCTTCTGCAGCTTATTCCCTTCATCCCATATTTTTCTCATCTCCTCACTACCATATCTATAATCGATCGGATGAACGGCCATTATATCACCAAATAAATGTTAGTATTGGCCTTAAAAATCGTTCGTTTTTAACATTTTTATGTCGATTTTTGGAGGAGTGCTGTAATCTTTTGAGAAGTTTGTGAAAACTCAGAAGTCTCTGTTAGCAGGGCTAAAAGAACCGAAAAGTATTTAATAAGCTAATACCGATTGAGCTATGATAAAACTTTCGGAGGGTCAAAAGATGGCAGAGGAACATGTTGTGTACATAGGAAAGAAGCCTGTTATGAACTATGTCTTGGCCGTTATAACACAGTTCAACGAGGGCGCTAAGGAAGTTAGCGTCAAGGCGAGGGGAAGGGCTATTAGCAGGGCTGTTGACGTTGCAGAGATCGTCAGGAACAGGTTCCTTCCAGAGGTTAGGGTTAAGGAAATAAAGATCGGCACAGAGGAGCTCCCAACTGCCGACGGTAGAACAGCAAACACTTCAACGATTGAGATTGTTATGGAAAAGCCATGAATTTAATTTAGCTTTTCTCTTCCTTTTCACTATCATCTTTGTTCACTTTAACCTCAGTTGAAGTGAAAAGCAAACTTTAATAGTTATTCTGTGTTAGTTTAGTTAGGTGGGGAAATGGTAGAATTTGAGACGATTGATGTGGGGGATGAAAAGGCCAGGGAGCTCGCTCAGATCATTATGAATGATAAAGCCCTCTCTATTTTAAAACTCCTCCAAGAGGAAAGGTTATCAGCTTCAGACATATCTGAAAGGCTTGATATACCCCTCTCCACGGTGGTCTATCATCTGGATAAAATGACACGTGTAGGGTTGATTGAAGTTGCAGGAAAGAGATATGGAAAGAGACTTCAAGAGGTCAAGCTCTATCGTGCATCACCCAAACCGATTCTTTTAATGCCGGCAAAAACTTCGTTTAAGAAACGCGTTTTGAGGACGATCGAGAAGATACAGGTAATAAGCTTGAGTATAGCGGGATTAATTGCATATGGGGTTTACAAGCTCTCAAACGCTTTGTTCTTTCAAGGTATTTCCAGAGCGCCTTTAGAAAATGCTACGGTAACCGCTCCAACAACTACAGAGACATCAAAAATGTTTGCAGTAAACACAACATCAAAAGCCGTTGAGATTCTAACCAATTCCACAACTTCCACCACTATGCCTCAAACATTGAGAATATCAGGTGCAAAACCTAACACATTGAGTATTTTTTTAGCTGTCTTATCTTTTATAGGGATGGCATTGTTCCTGAATTATTACCTTTCAAAGCGTAATCTGTGAACTCGAAACGTTTTTAAGAGTTACTTTCTTAGATGCAATTGTAAAATAAAGGAGGGTTAGCAATGCCAACAGGAATTACTGTAGAGCAAGTGCTTAAGAGAAAGCCCATTCTTGTTAAGCCGAGTGATACCGTTGCCAATGTAGCTAAAAAGCTCTCAAAGGCAAAGGTTAGTAGTGCAATCGTGGTGAAAAAGGATGATATCCTGGGGATTGTTACGGACAGGGATATTCTGAACAAAGTAGTTGCCCCGGGGAAAAATCCCAAAGAGGTTAAAGTTGAGGACATAATGACCCCAAAGCCTTTCACAATTGAATACGATGAAGATATAGAGGATGCCACCCAGCTGATGGTCGAGAAGGGTATTAGAAGGGTAGTTGTCACAAAGCTTGGAAGACCCATAGGCTTTCTTATGGCTGTTGATCTGCTGGCAGCAATCTCTTCGTTAAATAGCGAGGAGGAGTTCGAGGAAGAAAGTGAAGAACCTGAATTCTATGGATACTGTGAGGTATGTGGTCAATACAAGCCTCTTGAAAGAATAATCCACGAAGGAAGGGAAATGTGGGTATGCGAAAGCTGTAAGGATATGCTCAGAGAAGGGCAGTGATTCCACTTAAACTTTCCTTATACCATCTCTGGTTAGTTTTTTCTACCTATCATGACGTGTTTAGCAATGGTGTAGTCTTAATCTCTCTCGGGATTATTAAAAGCATTCCCCCTGCCCCGACAGCATGTTTCTCCCTATATACTAAAACTTTAAAAGGTAGAGGTATTAGTCATGATCATGGGGTGATTGGAATGGAAACGAAAAAAACGGGTACAACTACCGTTGGAATTAAAGTTAAAGAAGGGGTTGTTCTGGCTGCTGATACTCAAGCTTCTCTCGATCACATGGTGGAAACCTTAAACATTAAGAAAATTCTCCCGATAACCAGCAGGATAGCCATAACCACTGCGGGCAGCGTGGGAGATGTTCAAATGCTTGCAAGAAGGCTTGAGGCAGAAGCCCGTTATTACAAGTTTACATGGCACAAGGATATGAGTACAAAGGCAATGGCAAACCTGCTGAGCAACATTCTAAACGAGAACAAGGGGTTCCCTTACATGGTTCAGTTAATCATCGGCGGTTACGTGGAAGAGCCAACCATAGCGAGTCTGGATTCACTGGGAGGGCTTGTCTTTGATAAATATACCGCAACAGGTTCCGGATCCCCCTTTGCAATAGCAATACTCGAAGATGGATACAGGGAGGATATGAGCATTGAAGAGGCAAAAGAGCTCGCAATAAGAGCGGTTAAAACAGCAGGAAAGAGGGATATCTATACAGGGGAAAGGAAAATCCAGGTAATTGTGATTACAAAAGAGGGATTAAAAGAAGAGTTTGTTGAAGTTAAACATTGAAGTTAAAAATGAACCTCTCAACTCGCTGGGATAGGGATGACAGTGCCTAAAAAAGCTCTAGCTTTTCTTGTAATTCTTTTTGTCATTATACTCGCGGCTCATCACAACTCTCCACCCTCATCCCTTTCCAATGAAACGCTGGGTAAAGTTGCCGAAATTGAGGGAGAGGTTGAGGAAATCAGAAACCTCACATTCAAGCAGCTTCCTGACGTGATTGTGGTAAACAGAGAATGGGCTTTGAGTGAATTCTCATCTCAAGCGAACTTGGAAGAGCTGAAAATGTGGGAAGATATATATAAGATGACCCTTCTTGTACCTCCCTCATATAATTACACCAGAACTGCGAAAGGTGCAAGAGCCTCATGGATTGCAGCAACCGTTGGAAATAAGATGTACATCATAGAGGAAAATTTTGTGAATACTGGGGAAACCGCGTATCGGGTTATTGCCCACGAACTAACCCATGTTTTGCAGAAGCAGTATTTTGACCCAAAATATCCCGAGACCTTAGATGGACGTCTGGCTATAACCTCCCTAATTGAAGGAGATGCCGATCTGGTAGCCGACATGTATTGCGGGAGACATAACATAACAATAAACAAAATAACCACCCTCCCCCTTGAAGATCCTCCAATGGCAATAAACTTCTTCCCCTATGTTTACGGGGATAAATTCGTTAGATTTCTCTATGAGAAAGGAGGCTGGACCCTTGTGAATTTTGCCTATAAAGCCCCTCCCCTCTCAACAGAGCAGGTTATACATCCCCAGAAGTATCTCTTCTATGAGAAGCCAAAGGAGGTCTATGTTGATGTCCCCGAGGGATATAAAATAATCCATGAAGACAGGATGGGGGAATTCTATATTTACCTGCTTATAACGAGCCATCTGGGAGAAGAAAGGGCCTCTAAAGCCGCCGACGGATGGGAGGGGGATGATCTAATTCTGGCCGAGAACTATACGCATGAAATCCTTCTCTGGAAAACCCTATGGGAGAGTGAAGATGATGCAAGGGAATTCTACGGTGCAATGAAGGAGATAATAAAAAAGACCCATGAAGAATACCCATATTTCGTAAATGTGAAAATCGATATAGCAGGAAATGAAGTTTTGATTGAAAGTTCCAAAATCCTGAGGAAGTGAGATCATGAAGGTTGCCCTGATTCCCATGAGAGTTGATCCAGAAAATTTTGAGAAAAACTGGCGGGAGTTTACACGACGATTCAAGGAGGCAATTAGACTTGAACCTGACTTTTTGGTGTTTCCCGAGTACTGCTTAACGGGCTTTGAAGAATGGGATTTCAGCGGAGCAAATTTATACGGTGAAATTGTCATCAGGGTTAGCGAACTTGCAAGGGAAAACTCGGTCTACATAATTCTCGGACTTTTGGAATCCTACAAGAACTGTATCTACAACTCCGCCCTCCTGATAAACCGTGAGGGAGACGTGCTCCTAAAGCATCGCAAGTTTCAGGAGCCCATGAAATTCTGCACAGGCAACACCGTAAAAACTGCCAGGACGGAGTTTGGTAAAGTTACCCTAATTATATGCGGAGACCTTTATAACAAACGGATAGCAAAGTGGATTAAAAAGAAAAAGCCGCATTTTGTATTTGTACCGATGGAGTATTCTCCCAAGTATGGAATAACTTCCGAAGACCTCAAAGCCATGTCTGAAAGGGTCAAAATACTGGATACTAAGACATTTATAGCTAACACCTATCCGCCAGGCGGCGCGTGGGTCTTTGATGAGAATGGAGAGCTCTTAGCTCAAACACAGGGAGATGAAATACTGTTCTATGAGGTGGTGCAATGATCCCAAAGTTCATAACAGAGGAAGTGGCATTCTCTCCAATGCCTTATCCCGAGGAAATCCCCCATATTTTAAAGAGCTTCGATGCCGTCGTTGTCCTGACCTACGAATATGAGCTCCGCTATGACATGAACGAGCTCATTGAGAAAGGTTTAGATGTTCTCTATGCCCCGATAGAGGATTTCAGTGCACCCACACTTGGGGAGCTCCTTGCAATAGTAAAATGGATAGAGAGTATGGCCAAAAAAGGAAAGAAGGTTTTAATTCACTGTCTTGGCGGGAGCGGGAGAAGTGGGACAGTTGCCGTTGCTTACATTATGTATTCACAGAACCTCTCACTCAAAGAAGCCCTCTCAAAGGTCCGTTCCCTCAAACCATCGGCAGTCGAAACGGAGGAACAGATGGAAGTTTTGAAGGATTTTGAGAGGTATCTAAAAAAGAGGAGCTAAGGTCGTGGTTTAAAACTTTCAAAGCTCACGACATCTTCAAGTTTCTTTCGTCCGTACTTTGGCTTTTCATCGCCTGGGTATCCTATGGGGAGTATCGTCTGAAGAAGGTAATTCTTTGGTGCGTTCACGAGGTTTCCATTTGGAGGTGTGTATGTAACAGTTCCCATGCCTTCCTCCTCCAATGCCAAGCCGAGGGCTATCCACGTGGAATAGACTGTAAATGGAGCTTTCATGTCCACAAATACGAGCACCAAATAGGGAGCCTCACTCAAAAATGGTTTTTCCCATGTAAATCCTTTTATCGAGCCATTCTCCAAGCCTTCCGGTAGCTTTTTCATAGAACCTTTTTTCTCCCTTTTCACAGAGCCCCCTGACCTGCCTTCACTCTCGATTATCACAAAATGCCACGGCTGGGCGTTCATTCCAGAAGGTGCTTCCTTTGCGGTTTCAATAGCTTTTAAGAGCTTCTGCTTTGGGGTCTCTCTTTTTTGAATTTTCGGACAGTTTTTCTTCTTTTTGCGAGATCGAGTATCATAATCACCACTACATGGACTTGAAGAGGATTAAGAAAAACTTTTCTCAAGTATGTCTCAGAGCCGCTTGGAATTATCTGTGGCAAAAGCGACATTTTTATGGATAGCCACCCGGCAAATCTCCTTTCTTCATAGAACATGGAATCACATCAGACATAGAAGAGCATGCCATCATATGCTACAAGAACTTTTCCATTATAATTCTTCCTGACGTATTCAGCCAGTTGGAGGAATGGCAAATTTTTGTGGGAGATATGGGATAAGACAACTCTATCAGCAAGTTTTATGCCTATCTCTGCACTCTCGTCGATGTTGCTGTGGTACGGGTCATCGATGTTGGGAGCGTACGTTCCATCCATTATCGCAAGGCGGAGGTGCTTTTTCTTCAGAAATTCGAATGTTTCCTCGGGTAATCCTTTGCTGTCATAGAGGAGAGCCACGGCTTTATCATCTTCCTCAATCAGATACCCGAGAGTCTCTATCTGGTGGTTGAGCTTTAATGCTGTGATTTTAAGAGAATCCACCTTCAAACGATCGCCCGCTTCTATGAAGTTTACCTCAATATTCTTTGGGTCATGAACCATTAAGTCATCCGCATTTCCCTTTGGAGCGTAGAGTTTTGTTCTTTGGGCGATCCAGCGCAGTTTGTACAGCCCATATATGTGATCGTGATGCCAGTGAGTGAGAAATATGGCCTCCAGGGGTATATGAAGGTGATCTCTCACATCCGTGCCAACGTCAAAGAGCACGGCTTTACTGTTTTTTGTTATTATAGCCAGTGTAGAGGGTTTTCTCCTTGCGAAGCCAAGTTTTCTTGCTTCGTTACATGTCTCACACGTGCACAGATGGGCGGGGATGCCCTCGCTTCCTCCCGTTCCTATGAAATAGACTATCATGAAATCACCAAATTAGAAAAGGTCATGGAAGTTATAAATCTTTCAGAAGTTTTGAGGTTAATCTTCAAAATCTCGATGCATTTCTCAAATCAACCCTTGTATTTTTCACAGTACCTCAGCGCCATCTTTTAAATCTCAGGTTTATCGTATATGCTCTCACCAAAAAGGATTTAGCTGAAAAAACGTAATAGATTATCGGTGCATATGAAAGCTAAATTTATAGCGGATCTAATGCTGGGAAGGCTGAGCAGGTGGCTCCGTCTGTACGGTTACGACACCCTCTATGGGGTTAAGGATGATGATGAAATTTTAAGGATCGCAGAAAAAGAAGGGAGGATCATTCTAACCAGAGATGAGGATTTAGCAAAGAGAGCTAGGAGGGTTATTCTAATAAAATCAAACAATTTCGAAGAGCAGGTGAAGCAGCTCATGGAGCTCGGCTTTGAATTTAATGAACTTTTTCCGGAGAATGCGAGATGTCCAAAGTGCAATGGATTGATAAAGCGTGTTAATAAGGAAGAAATAGAGAACAGGGTTCCAGAGGGTGTTTATAAAAAATACACGGAGTTTTACATTTGCACAAAGTGCGGGCAGGTTTACTGGCCGGGGAGGCAATGGGAAGAAATGGTAAAAATTGATAAAAAGCTTAGAAATCAAACCAGCGGATGATGGCAGGCAACGAAATGGTTTTTACCAACTTCAATAAGCTTCGGCTCCTTTGTTTTGCATATTTCATCCGCAAAGGGGCATCTTGGATGGAAGCGACACCCGCTCGGAGGATTAACCGCATTCGGAACTTCTCCCGTTATCTCAATCTGTTTTCTGTGCTCTTTTCTCTTTATTATTGATGGAACCGCTTGAATTAGAGCCAAAGTGTAAGGATGCGCTGGATTTTCAAGAACCTCCTCCGTGGGCCCAATCTCCACGATTTTCCCCAGATACATCACCGCTATTCTATCGGCTATGAGCTTTCCAACGGCTATATCGTGGGTTATAAATAGCATGCTTAAGTTATATTCCTGTTTAAAGCTCTCCAGCAGCTCAAGAATTGACGCCCTCATTGAAACGTCTATCATAGATACGGCTTCATCGGCCACAACGAACTGCGGTTTGAGCGCCATCGCCCTTGCGATAACAACACGCTGCCTCTGACCGCCGCTTAAATGGTGGGGATATCTATCGTAAAACTCATCTTCGGGTGTTAATCCAACGCGTTTGAGCATTTTCAGGGTTATCTCCCTCGCTTCCTCTTTGGTGGCAAGTCCGTGGATAAGAAGGGGATGTGCTATGGCATCTCCAATTTTCATTCTCGGACTAAGGCTGGCATAGGGATCCTGGAAGACCATCTGCATCTTTCTTCTAACCTTTCTAAGCTCTTCATCATCAAGCTTCGTTATATCCTGTCCCTCAAAGAGTATCCTCCCTTCCGTTGGTTCTATGAGCCTCAATATTGCCCTTCCTGCCGTGGTTTTACCACACCCGCTCTCTCCGATTAAAGCCAGGGTTTCCCCCCTCCCAATTTCAAAGCTTATGCCATCCACAGCTTTAACGTATTTTTGAGGTGCTTTCTTAAGTGTCTCGATGATTCCACGCTTCACGGGAAAATACTTCTTGAGATTCTCAACCTTTAGCACCACCTCACTCATTTGGAGCACCTCCATAGGTATGGCATGCCACGTAATGCCCTTTCTCGTATTCTATGAAAGCTGGCTCCACTGCATCACATACACCTTTTAGAGAAGCCCTATCCCTGAACAGTGGGCATCTTGGATGGAAGCGACATCCAGTCGGGGGAGTCCTTAAGTCGGGAGGATAACCAGGGATGGCTTTGATGTTCTTTTCACTCCACAGATCAGGGACGCTGCTTAAGAGCGCCTTTGTGTAGGGGTGTAGGGGATTTTCGGTTATCTGATCAACACTTCCAAACTCCATGAGCTTTCCAGCGTACATTACGGCTATCTTATCGCTCCTCTCAACGGCGAGGGATATGTCATGGGTAACGAACATTATACTCGTCCCCTCTTCCTCCTTTAGTTTATCTATTAAATCCATGATAGAATCCTGCACAATAACGTCCAAAGCCGTTGTTGGCTCATCCGCTATAAGGAGCTTGGGCTCGAATGCCATGGCTATGGCTATGCTTATCCTCTGCCTCTGACCACCACTGAGCTGGTGGGGATAGTATCCCAATCTATCCTCGGGAAGATTTACCCGCTTCAAAAGCTCCTTGGCTTTTTTCCATGCCTCCTTTTCATCTACTCCATGTTCACTCATGGCTTCCACTATCTGATCACCAACTTTCCTCAGGGGATCCAAGCTTGTCATTGGGTCCTGAAAGACCATGCTTATCTCCTTTCCTCTGATGTTTTTCATCTCCTCCTTGGTGAGCTTTAGCAGGTCTCTCCCTTCAAAAAGGACTTCACCTCTAACTATTTTCCCGGGCGATGGCACCAGATTCAAGATCGCATGGGCAACCGTTGACTTTCCACTTCCGCTCTCACCCACGAAAGTTACCCATTCCTTCTTTTCTATCCCAAATGTTACATTCTCCACAGCTCTAACCGTCCCGGCTAGGGTGTAATAATAGATACTGAGATTTTTGACATCCAAAAGCATGCCCATCACCTCGTTCCCAGAGATATCCTTTCACTCAAAGCCTCTCCTATCAGGGCAAATGCCATTGCCAGAAGCATGATGGCTATTCCGGGGAAGAACACGAGCCACCAGTAGCCATCTAAGAGGAAGGGTTGACCTACCCTAAGATCATACCCCCAATCCGGAGTTGGAGGAGTCACGGAGAGTCCAAGGAAACTCAAACCAGCTTCCGTTAGTATCGCATCGGCAACGCTTAATGTGAAGACCACCAGTATCGTTGGTGCCAAATTGGGCAAAATGTACTTCGACATGATCTCCCTATGTTTTGCTCCCACCGCCCTGGCGGCTTCAACAAAGAGCTGTCCCTTCAAGCTGAGCGTTTGCCCTCTCACCATTCTAAAATACGTGGGGACATAAACGAATGATATTGCAACCGCTGTGTTTATTGGGCTTGGTCCAAGTACGACTGCGATGACTATTGCCAGAATCAAAGCGGGGAAGGCATAGATGCTATCCATGATGACGCTGAGCCCTCTGTCTATCTTTCCACCGTAATAACCGGATATCAAGCCCAAGGGTATTCCAATACTCATTGATAGCATTGTGGCAATGAACACCACGTAGAGCACTACCCTAGAACCCCATACTATCCTCGAAAAGACATCCTGTCCCAGCCTGTTCGTGCCCATTAAATGCTGGGAGCTTGGAGGAGCAAACGAATCCGAACTCGATGCAGTGGGATCATAGGGTGCTATCAAGGGGGCAAATATTGCCATTAGAATTACAGCCAGGACTATTACAAGTCCAAAGAGCAGCATACCTCTTCCGGGCTTCTTTTCGAAGATGAAATGTGATACCTTTGTTATTAGTTCCATTCCTATCACCTCAGTATTTAACCCTCGGATCGAGCAATGCATAGACTATATCCACTATCAAGCTTATCACTCCCACAAAGAACGCAAAGAACACCACTGCACCCTGGATGGCATTGTAATCCCTGTAATCTATCCTATCGACTATAAATGTCCCCATTCCGGGCCAGTTGAATGTTGTCTCTGTCAGGACGGCACCACCCAAAAGTATGGCAAATTGGAGTCCCATTAGGGTTATAACGGGAATAAAGGCATTCTTTAACGCATACCAAGTTACTTTCCAGTCCTTCACACCTCTGGCATGGTAAGCCCTTATGAAATCCTGGCTCAGCACATCAACCATATTGTTTCTGACGAGCCTCGTGTATGCTCCGCTCAAAACGACACCTAGGGTAAAACTGGGTAAAACTAAATGTTTTAATGTGCTTATTAGAGCTTCCTTGTTTGTGGTGAGTATGCTGTCCAGCACGTAGAGGCCCGTCATCCTATGAAGCTCCACTCCCGGGCTAATTCTGCCCGAAGTCGGCAATATATGAAAGTGAACTCCAAAGAGGTATTGAAGCATCATTCCAAACCATGGGATGAATAGCGTGTAAGCCACTATGCTGTAGATTCTCATTGATGTGTCAATTTTTGAACCCTTCCTAATCGCCCCGATCACCCCAGTTATCAGACCGAGCAAAACGCTTATTGTAAACGCAAAAATTGTGAGTTCTAAAGTGGCGGGAAATCTGAGCTTCAGATATTCCCAAACGGGCTTTCCCTGAGGAAATGCAAGGGTAACCCCAAAATCCCCATGAAACATTCTAATTAGATAATCAAAATACTGAACATACAAGGGCTTATCCAGCCCGGCCATAGCTCTAAGATGCTCCAGCTGTTCTGGAGCAATGTTCTTAGTCCCCACAACCGCCAATATTGGATCGCCGGGGAGAATTCTCAAAAATATGAAGACTATCGTATAGAGGATTAAAACAGTTGGAATGATCATCAGACCTCTTATTACAACGTACTGACCAACACCCCTAGCCATAATTATCACCCCAAAAAAGTTGAAAAGATGGAAAATCAGCCCTCTTTATAGATTGTGTAGTATTTGAATATCATATCCGGGCCGACTTTAATTCCTTTAACTCCCGGCTGTGTTACGATGTAGAGCTTTCCTTGGATTATCGGGATGTACGGGACATCCTCCGCAAGTATCTCCTGAGCCTGTTCGTAGAGCTTGCTCCTCTCATTCTGGTCGACTATTGTTTGGGCATTCGTTAGGATGTCATCCATCTGCGAGTTTGCATATCCCGTTCCAGCCCAGCTGTTGGCTGTGCTCTTTAGGAATGGTGTCGTATAGTCATCGGGATCTAGATAGTCGGGGTACCATCCCAAAAGATATGCCTGCATCTGGCCATTTCTTGCATAATCCACATACGTACCCCATTCGGCGCTCTTTATTGTGACTTTAATGACACCCGTCTTCTCCCATTGCTCCTTTAGAACTTGGGCTAGATCCGCCTCTGTATCACCGTAGTGGGTTGGGGTATACCACAGCTGGATCTGCAGTGGATTGTTTTCATCATAACCTGCCTCTTTTAGGAGGCTCTTAGCCTTATCAATGTTTGCATCTCCGTATTTCTCCTTAAAGACATCCGTGTGGGACCACATTCCATTTGGAATCATGCTGTAGAGTGGATCCACGGTTCCGCTAAAGACTTTTGTGGCAATGTCCTGTCTGTCTAGAGCTGCGGCTAAAGCCTGCCTTACTTTAGCTTCTTTGGTTGGGTCCTTTTGAGTGTTCAAACATATGTATCTTATGAAAGCTCCGGGTATCTCAATAACCTGGAACTTTCCTTCTTTCTTGATGCTCTGTATATCCGTTGGTCTCAATGTTCTCCAAGCAATGTCAATCTCACCGTTCTGAAGGGCAAGCCTCATCGTGGAGGCATCCCTGTAGAATTTTATGATTATCTTCTTCGTTTTTGGCTTCTCACCGTAGTAGTTCTCGTTCACTTCCAGATCAAGCTCCTCATCTCTAACCCATTTGGTTATCTTGTAGGGTCCTGCTCCTCCAGCGGTTTGATCACTATCAATCTTATCCGGTGCGTAGTCCGGGTGAACGGGGAAGTAGGGTGGCGTTGTCAATAGGGACAGGAAGTAAGCGGTTGGCTGTTTGAGGTAGAACACGACGGTGTAGTCATCTTTTGCCTCAACCTTATCCACGAAGTCCGTAACAAGCCAAGAGGGATCTCCACTAATTTTCATTACCCTCTCAATACTTCTGACAACATCCTGAGCCTTTAGAGGTGTTCCATCGGCAAATTTGGCATCTTTCCTTAGATGGAATGTCCAGACTTTGGAATCATCGCTGGCTTCCCATTTTTCGGCTAAAGCAGGTTCAAGTTCAAGTGTTCCGGGCTTGTATTTAACAAGCCCCTCCATAACGTTGTTTAGCACTTCCCATGTATAGAAATCGTAGGCGTTGGATGGATCAAGATCCGTCACCTTATCGGTGACTCCTATAACGATTTGCTCCGCATATTGAGGAGCACTCGATGTGGGTGTAGATGTGGTTGTTCCTCCTCCACCGATGCAGCCACTTGCTGCAACTGCAAAAACAAAAAGTGCAACGATAGACAAAGATAGAAAGTGTTTCTTCATGGCATTCACCAAGGTATATTTAAGCCCATCAATGGATTTAAATGTTTTGTGAACATGATAATGTCAAAATAACAATGCTGCGGATTTGCTTTACGTGAGATTAAAAGGAGACAAAAATCTTTGCTAAAATTGAATGAAATGAATTGTATGTGTGGCATCTTTGGACAGATTTATATAATATCAGGGAAGAACAGAATGAAGAATTTTTCAATTTTTTATTGAGCAAATGATATTTAAATCTTGAAGATAACTCAAAACCATGATATGGAAAGAGTGGAAGAAATTCTACACCCAAATAGTTGCAGAAATGGGATTTGATATTGAAAAGGATAGAGAAGCTGCGCTAATTTTGAGAGAGCTTTTAGTAGAAAAAGGAAATTATGTACTGGTTGAGGATCTCAAAAAGAGTATGAAAAACAGGGTTTATGTGTTTGGAGCCGGGCCGAGTTTGGAAGAAGCCTTGAGTACCCATATCTTTTCGGATGGTACGTTAATTGCAGCTGACGGCGCAACTAGCGCACTTTTAGAGAGGGAAATTTTAGCGGACATCATTGTAACGGACTTGGATGGGCGATTTGATGACATAAAAAAAGCCAATAAGCTTGGCACATACGTAGTTGTCCATGCTCACGGGGACAATATTGAAAGGCTCAAAGAGTACGTACCGCAGCTCAAAAATGTGCTTGGAACATGTCAGACGGAACCCCTGGATATTGTCTACAATTTTGGAGGTTTTACTGATGGGGATAGAGCCGTTTTTTTAGCAGAGAGTCTGGGGGCTGAAGAAGTTATACTGGTGGGGTTTGATTTCGGGAACAGAGTGGGAAAATGGAGCAAGCCGCACCTAAAGAAGCACACACCCATATGGGAGAGCAAGAAAAAGAAGTTCCATTTTGCCATGCAGCTCCTGAAATGGCTTGAAGAAAATGGAAATGCCAGGATAGAGTATTTAAGGGCATAATCACTTCGATCAATATCATAACGTTAATACAGAAAGCTTTAAATATTTCGGATATGAAGAAACTTTGAGGTGATTCCCGTGAAGGTGCTTTTTTTAAGTGCGGATGGTTTTGAGGATCTGGAGCTTATTTATCCCCTGCACCGGCTGAAGGAGGAGGGACATGAGGTTTATGTTGCAAGCTTTAGGAAGGGGCAGATAACCGGGAAGCATGACTATTCTGTCAAAGTGGATCTAACGTTCGATGAAGTTGATCCCAGCAACTTTGATGCCTTGGTTCTGCCCGGAGGAAAGGCTCCGGAGGTCGTGAGACTCAATGAAAAGGCCGTGAGTGTCGTAAAAAAGATGTTTGAAAAGGGAAAGCCTGTTGCGAGCATATGCCACGGTCCTCAAATCCTAATCTCTGCCGGCGTTTTAAGTGGAAGAAAAGGAACGAGTGTTGTGACCATCAGAGACGACCTCGTAAATGCAGGTGCGGAGTACCTGGATGAGGAAGTGGTAGTGGATGGAAACTGGGTGAGCTCAAGGCACCCCGGAGATTTATACGCATGGATGAGGGAATTTGCAAGACTTCTGAAGTGATCTTAGGTTTTCCCTTTTTACACTTCTAACTATTCAAAAAGGTAAAGCTTATATATCCGTGGAGTATTCTTAATGATGATGGACTCTGTGATCCAGAATAAACACTTCATATATATAGAATGAGCGACAAAATGATGTGAGGTGAGAAAATGTCTAAAAGGCTTTATAGGAGTAGAAACAATAAGATTTTCCTCGGGGTTTTGGGCGGAATTGCGGAGTACATGGAGGTTGATCCAACCATAGTCAGGATCATCTACATACTCCTCTGTCTGGCACATGGAGCTTTCATATTGCTGTACTTCCTAATGGCTATTGTAATGCCCGAAGCTCCGGAAGAGGATGTTAATCTCGAAAGACTACCGGAAAAAGTTGATAGGATAATAGAAGAAGTTGATAAAGCTGTAGACAAGATTACAAAGAAAGACATGGAAAGGGTGAAAACAGAGGTCATGCAGGTGAAGGAAAGGAACGATACAAGATTTTTTGCTGTAGTTCTGATACTCCTAGGACTTGCAATGATAGCTGGAAGAGTTATGCCCTTCATGTTTGGCTTTGGCATTAAGGAGTTCGCCGCTCTTGTGCTGGTACTCTTTGGTATATATCTGCTGGCGAGGGGATGAGCCATGAAGAAGGTGCTTGGATTATTTTTTGTATTCATAGGGCTCCTGATACTCTTAAAGTCCTTTTATCCGGAGTTCTATCAGTTCCTGTCTCCATACGCATACTACATCAAAGCCTCCTTTTGGGGGGTAGCTCTCGTTGCCTTTGGGCTTTACCTGATTTCGAAGGATAGGACATGGAGAACAGCCATAGGAGCATTGTTCGTGATCTATCTAGCGCTCTATCTCGTTGTGCCCGAGACTCCAGGAGGATGGAACTTTGAATGGGGATGGAACTTTAATGGAGGGAAAATAGAGGGACAGATGCACTCCCTGGGAACATTCAAAGCCTCCAACCTCGAACTCAATAATGTTCCGGCGGAGATAACCTTTGTAAATATCGATGGTGACTCAATAAAGGCCGAGACAAACCTTCCCCTGGAAATAGAGCGGAATGGAGATTCCATAAGAATTTACTGCAAGAACTGCGAACATTATAAAAACGGAAAGCTCATTATAGAGGTGGGGAAGGATATCAACCTTACAGAGATCTCAATGAAAAACGTTGTCGGGAGGGTGAACTCCGATATAGCAAATTTCGTGGAAGGATTAAGTTTCAATGATGTTGTCGGGGATGTCAACATAGACAGCATCAACGGGGACTGGATCTCATTTAATAACGTTGTCGGGGACATAGATGTAAATGTGGATGAACTCAAGCGCTTCGATGCAAGCGACATAATTGGGGATATCTCCCTAACAATCCCGCGGGAATATAAAGTGCAGCTCCTGAGGGCTTCATCGATATCAAAGCTTGAAACTCAGGGGAATATTTATGAAGGCACAAAGACTTTAAAAGTGAGCTTTGATGACATGATAGGGCGGATAAGCATAAAAGAGGAGTAGCTATGGAGAGGTGGAAGATAATAAAGGCATTCACACTTGGCCCTCTGCTAGAAGCGACGATACCAAAACCGGGCAATGTGAACCGCTTTAGGGATTTTGAAGATTTAACTTTTTACGACTTTCTCTTTGCCGACACTTCCATTCTTGATATCCTCTATGAGAGCACTCAAATAGGGATTATGCTAAGGCGAGGAAGCCTGGAGATGAGTGAAGCTAGAATCGGCGAGCTTATCAAAAGGGCCGTGCAGAACTCCAAGAGCGTGCAGAACTCCAATCCAAATTTCGGGGTTATAACTCTTTCAATTCCCCTCGTGATGGCTTTAACAATTTCAAAGCATATATATCACGCGAGGGAGATTGTCCAGCGATTAATCACCGAATCAACGGTTAGGGACACCATGGAATTCTACAGAGCCATAAGGATCGCCAGTCCAAAGGGAATCAAAGGCGGGGTTAAATACGATGTGCATGATGGGGCTGTTTTTGATGAGCTCTTCAAAGACAGGATTAACCTTCGAAAGCTAGCCGAGCTAAGCAGGGAGCGGGAGCTCATTTTTGAGGAGTGGCTGAAGGGCTATGAACTGAGTTATAAAACCTTTTTAAGGTTAAAGGAGCTAACCGAGAGTTCATCACTCGAAAAATCAACAATTAGAGCATTTTTAGAACTTATGGCAAGCAAACCCGACACATTGATAATAAGGAAAGCGGGACCCGAAGAAGCGAGGAGAGTTCAGGAAAAAGCGAAGCGGGTTCTGGAAGGTAAACTTTCAATGGAAGAACTGGATGAGTTTTTAAGGGAAGAGGGAGATTTGAGGAATCCCGGGAGTCTGGCAGATATAATGGCCATTTCTCTGAGCCTCCTGATACTCGATGGGTATAATTTGAAAGGAAAACTCAGTCAACAATAACTTTGAACCTCTTAGCTCCGCCCAATCCTGCTCCCAAAGCTTTGCTGTCTATAACAATGGCATCCTTCCCAAGTTCTTCAAGGATTCTGACCTTAACGCCGGAAATCTCAGCGGCACCCTCTTCACCACCAAACTCCTCCCGAAGCTGCTCTTTTAGGAAATCATAGGCTTCCTTCCCAAAAAGCACCACATCAGGCTCAAAACCATCCATTTTGAGTTCATTGGCTTTTTCCTCAACTGCGCTTAAAATTCTGATCAAATCGCCCCTCATGAAATCACCTGGTATAAATTGGAGTTTAGAGGTTAAAAACTTATGCAGGGAGCGGTGTCTTAAACCGTCCCCGGCGATGGCTTCACAGACCAAAGGCGCCCTTTATGCCGTTTATAACCATCTGAACCGCCATGGATGCAAGTATAAGACCCATCATTCTCGTCAGGACTTTGATACCAACCCTCCCAAGCCTTTTCTCTATCCCGTCTGCCGAGAGGAGGATTAAATAAGCCGTCGCGCTTGCGAACAAGATTGCCAAAAGAACCGCCACTCTCTCTAAGATTGTGGTGCTCTTGGCCATGTAAATCATTACCGTGGTTATAGATCCCGGTCCGGATATGAAGGGTATCCCCAGGGGGATTATTGCCAGATCGCCAAGTGTTATCATTTCCGCTTCTTCCTCCTCCTCTTCGCTGATCTTGACTTTTGAAATCTGCCCGCTGAGCATTTCAAAAGCCATTTTAAAGAGCAATATACCGCCTGCTATTGAAAATGCATCAACACTCGAGCCAAAGAATGAAAAAATCCACTGTCCTATGAGAGCAAAGACTACCAGTGTCACCACAACGGTTATTCCCGTCCTCCTTGCGACTTCAATCCTCTCCTTCAATGAAATTCCCGTGGTGAGGCTTAAAAATACAGGAACGGCACCAAATGGGTTCATTATTGCAATGAGACCTGCGTATAAATATATGAAGCCCTTCACAATTTCAAGCACCACCATCACCCAGCACTCTAAAGAGAATATGGTTTAAAAAAGTGGGGGTCTTAAAGACGGTACTGTTAGGATAAGAGTAATGCTTTTGATAACGCCTTAAAGAGACCAAAACTACACTATTATCAACATACCACAGTTATCCCAACAGTATCTTAAAGACTTAAGAGGTTTCTAATTGTATCTAAGTCAACACCTGCAGTCATGTCTATATTTATGGGGGTTATGCTTACCTTCCTTTCAACTTTAACCGCATACATATCCGTCCCTGGCTCTAAAGTCTCCGTTGGACATTGAGTCCCAACTATCCAGTAATAGGGATGACCCTTTGGATCCACGCGCTCTTCAATTGAGGGCTGGTACATCCTTTTAGCCAGTCGTGTGAATGCTATGGGGGTATCCTTAGTTGCACCATAGGGCACGTTCACATTCAGCATCTGAACATCCCTTGGGAGCTTCTTTCCAAGCATTGCCCTTGCGACTTTCCTGAGAAAATATTCAGCCGTGCTGAAATCCATACCCTCGCCCACACCAAACTTGTGTTTTTCCCTGTTGACCTCAAGGCTTACGGCTATACTGGGGATGTCATGTGTGGCTGCTTCTATTGCAGCACTTGCGGTTCCGGATATTGTAATTTCCGTGCTCATATTTTCTCCCAGGTTTATCCCACTGACTGCCAGGTCAAAATCCCCAAAACGAGCCATTGCAAAGATTATGCAGTCCACGGGCATACCATCCAATGCATAGGCGGCTTCGACTCCCGCCATTTTAACTCTCACAGCCCTTAGAGGTCTATGGAGAGTCATTGCCCTCCCACTTGCACTCCTCTGAAACATTGGGGCTACCACATAGAGCTTTCCGAGACCTTGAAGGGCTTCAACTGCGGCTTTTATGCCCCTCGACCTTATGCCATCATCGTTTGTTATCAAAATTTTCGGCATGTGATAAACTTCTTCGGGAAGCTTATAAATTTGGTGTCGGCAACTTTTAAAAACCCTCTAAAATACTCCCATTAGGTGAGGGAATGACCTATTGGATCAATGAGGATAACGTTGCTGGAGAGAAAGGGATCGCCTTATTCGTTATACTTCCCACAATAGGCTGTTATCGCTTTAGGATAGGTAAGCCCTGCTACATGTGCTCCTATCCCTTAGCTGCTCCAAAGGAGCCATGGAGTCAGGAAGCTCTTGTAGATTATCTTAGAGAAGCATTGAAAAAAATCGAGGGGAAAGAAAGGGTTGCCGTTAGAATTTTCACATCCGGGAGCTTCTTTGACAATGGTGAGTTAAAACCGGAGACAAGAAGAGAGATGTTTGAGATTTTAAGCTCTTATGAGAATGTTAAAGAGATAGTTGTGGAAACAAGATCAGAGCTCGTTAGATACGATGCAGTTAAAGAGCTCGCTGATATTGTAAAAGATAAACATTTTGAAGTTGCCCTGGGATTGGAGACAGCCAACAATGATGTTGCCGATGTCAGCATAAATAAGGGAAATACCTTTGAGGACTTTGTAAGAGCAAGCAAAATTATAAGGGAAGCCGGTGCAAAGGTCAAAACATATATTCTTCTCAAACCAGCATTTCTAAGTGAGAGGGATGCCATAAAAGATGCAAAGGAAAGTATAAGGAAAGCCGAGCCATATACAGACACGTTCTCCATAAATCTCACAGATATCCAAAAACACACCACCTATGAGCATCTCTGGGATAGAGGAGAATACAGGACACCCTGGCTCTGGAGCGCCGTGGAGGTCTTGAAATGGGCAAAGGAGACATATCCCAACAAGAGATTTCTAAGTGATCCCGTTGGTGCTGGTTCAAAAAGAGGGCCCCACAACTGTGGCAGATGCGATAGGGAAGTTGCAGGAGCTATAAGAAGTTTTTCGAACACCCAAAAAATTGAGAATCTCGAGAAAGTTGAACATGAGTGTCTCGAGGAGTGGAAGTATATCGTTAAAAATGGGCTTCTGGACTGGCAGCTTTCAATGTGGTGAGCCAAATTTTTCTCTCATTTTTCCACTTTTCTTTATGTTTGTAAACTTCACCTCTACACAAAATCTCCAAAAACGTGCATTGAGTTTCTAAAATTCTCAAAAAAGAGCAAATTATGACGCTTTTCCGGACAGTAGCATCCAGATGGCGGAACTTGGTAGTAATGCACCTTTGGTGGGCGAAAGCTTTAAATGTTTTACATACGTAAAAGAATTTAGCAGATTGCAGGTGATGATTATGGCAGATGTCGAAGTTAAAAAGGAGAACTATCTCGTTATCGGAAAAACGGATGCGGTTGAGATAAGCGTGGATACATTCCTGTGCAAGGGATGTGGAATCTGCCTGGAGCTGTGTCCCAGGAAGGTTTTTGAGTGGAGCGAGGAGCTTAGCGAAAAGGGTGTGCACTATCCAATTGCAGTTCATGCGGATAAGTGCGTTAAGTGCAAGCTCTGCGAGCTGTTGTGCCCTGATTTTGCAATAGCGGTTAAGTGGTGAGGTTCATGATAATCAAGGGCAATGAAGAGGAGCAGATTAGGCTCCTGAGGAAGCATTATCCAAAGGGTAATTATTTTATGCAGGGTGATGAGGCAATAGCTTTTGGGGCTCTTTTTGCGGGGTGCCGTTTTTACGCAGGCTACCCAATAACTCCAGCAAGTGAAATAGCCGAAACCATGGCTAGGGAGCTTCCAAAGGTTAAGGGTTATTACATACAGATGGAGGATGAGATTGGAAGCATTGCAGCTGTTGTGGGAGCCTCTTGGACAGGACTAAAGAGCATGACCGCCACAAGCGGACCGGGATTCAGCCTAATGCAGGAAAATCTGGGTTTAGGCATTATGACGGAGACACCTTTAGTTCTTGTTGACGTTCAACGAAGCGGACCCTCAACAGGACAGGCTACCAAAGGAGCACAGGGCGACTTTTTCCAGGCTAGATGGGGAACCCATGGGGATCATCCAATAATAGCGATTTCGCCTTTGAGTGTGGAGGATAGTTTCTGGGAGACTATTAGAGCATTTAACTTGAGCGAAAAGCTTAGAATTCCCGTTGTTCTTCTAGCGGATGGAGTTATAGGACACACAAGGGAGCAGATAAGAATTCCCGATCCAGAGGAAGTTGAAATTCTCTACAGGAAGCTCCCGAAAAATGAAGAGGAGGCGCGATTCCCCTTTGGGGATGTTCACGGCGATTTAATCCCACCGATGCCTCTCTTTGGAAAGGGGTACTTCACCCACGTAACCGGTTCAACACACAAAGAAAGCGGAATGAGGGATGTTTATACACCCGAAGTTCATGACCGTCTGGTTAGAAGACTTCACAGGAAGATTGAGGAGCATAAAGACGAGATTTTAAAATGGGAGGAGCACTACACGGATGACGCGGAGATCTTGGTGGTCAGCTGGGGTGTGAGCTCCAGACCTTCACTCGGCGCAGTCCTCAAGGCAAGGAAAGAAGGAATAAAAGCGGGTCTTTTTGTTCCAAAAACTGTTCATCCCTTCCCCGAGAGAAGGATGAGGGAACTTGGAAAGAGGGTTAACACAATTCTGGTTCCGGAGATGAACCTTGGACAGGTTATCTTAGAAGTGCAGAGGCATGTTAATGACGATGTCTTTGTTAAAGGTGTAAACAAAATAGGTGGAGTTCCATTAACCGTGGAAGAGGTGTTTAGAGAAATAAAAGCAGCAAGCTCAGCCGAGCGTTCTCGTCATCGTTCGGCGGATTAGATAGTCATCATCGCTTGATGTGATGTGGGTGAGAGGGTTTATTAAGGTGATGGATATGGGTATGGAGAAACCGATTCAAAGTAAATATGACATGATTAATTACCTGAGGAAGGAGGCACTTCCCTCCCCTCTGTGTCCCGGATGTGGAGGAGGAACCGTGCTAAATGCCTTTGCAAATGCTGTGGATCAGCTTGGGATTGACCCCAAGGATTTGGTTCTGGTGAGCGGAATTGGGTGCTCGGCATGGATCGCTTCTCCTCACTTCCTAGCGGATACATTGCACACAACGCATGGAAGGGCAATAGCCTACGCAACCGGTGTAAAAGTGGGACTTCCCGATAAAAAAGTGGTTGTTATAAGCGGAGATGGAGACCTAGCCGGGATTGGAGGAAACCACCTCCTCCATGCTGCCAGAAGGAACATAGATATCACGGTAATTCTCGTGAATAATTTCATCTACGGTATGACCGGCGGCCAGGTGGCTCCCACCACGCCCTTTGGGGCCTTCACAACGACGACACCCTACAGGAATGTTGAGCATCCACTCCAAATTAGTGAAGTCATAGCTGCCGCAGGAGCTTCCTATGTGGCTAGGTGGACAACGGCTCATGTTTTCCAGCTTATAGACTCCATTAAAAAAGCTATGAACACGAAGGGTTTTGCCCTCGTGGAAGTAATATCCCAATGTCCTGTGCAATTTGGAAGGAGGAACAGGATGAAGACTCCCGGAGAAATGCTCAAATGGTTTTTAAAGAACAGCGTCCCCGTGAGCAAGGCAAAGAAGATGAGTCCCGAGGAGCTCGAGGGCAAGTTCATAATAGGAGAATTCATCAAGCGCGAGAGAGCCGAGCTGGTAGAGGAGCTTAATAAACTCATTGAAGAAGTTTCGGGGGGAGAAACATGACACAGATAAGGATAGCGGGTTTTGGAGGACAGGGAGTCATACTCGCGGGTGTTATATTGGGGGAAGCAGCCGCCATAGAGGGATTAAATGTTCTTCAAACTCAGGATTATGGTTCCCAGAGCAGAGGAGGGCATTCGGTCGCCGATGTAATAATATCAAGAGAACCTCTATATGATGTTATGGTTACAAAGGCTGATGTCTTGATGGCAATGTCCCAGATAGGATATAACGGTGCAATAGATAGCCTGAGAGAAGGAGGAACACTGATAATAGACACGGATCTTGTAAAGAGCGATAGAGAGTTTATAGGTGCCCCTTTCACGAGGCTGGCTGAAGAAAAGGTGGGTCTGGCTTTGACCGTAAATATGGTGGCTCTAGGATATTTGGTCGCGAAGACGGGTATAGTTAAGAAGGAAAGCGTTGAGGAGGCAATTAGAAGAAGGGTTCCAAGGGGAACTGAGGAGATAAACCTCAAGGCATTCAGAATAGGGTATGAGGAGGGAGCCAAATGAGATATCCATTTTCTGTTGGGAGGAGTGATTTCATTCAGGGTGATGAAGCAATAGCGAGAGCGGCTATTCTGGCAGGATGTCGCTTTTATGCGGGCTATCCAATTACACCAGCGAGCGAGATATTTGAGGCGATGGCACTTTACATGCCCCTCGTGGATGGTGTATCAATCCAGATGGAAGATGAATTGGGGAGCATTGCCGCCGTGATAGGTGCCTCATGGACGGGAGCGAAGGCAATGACTGCAACTTCGGGTCCGGGATTCAGTCTTATGATGGAGAACTTGGGTTATGCTGTGATGACGGAGACGCCTATGGTTGTAGTGGATGTTCAAAGAGGCGGACCCTCAACAGGACAGCCAACCCTTGCAGCCCAGGGAGATGTTATGCAAGCTATATGGGGAACTCACGGAGATCATAGCATAATAGTCCTAACGCCCGCGACAGTGCAAGAAGCTTTTGACATGACCATAAGAGCATTTAATCTGGCGGAGAAGTATAGAACTCCCGTGGTCCTCCTAACGGATGGTGAAGTGGGGCACATGCGTGAGCGCGTTAACATACCCGATCCCGATGAGATAGAAAGGATCTATAGAAAAATCCCAAAGAGCAAGGAGCAGGGAAAGTATCCCTTCAGGGACTGGGATGGAGATGGTGTTCCTCCAATGCCCGTATTCGGCAGGGGATATAGGGCTTACATAACTGGATTAACGCATGATGAGAGGGGCAAACCAAAAACAGTTGAAGCTGAGATCCATGAGAGCCTGATAAGGCGTATCGTGGATAAGATCGAGAAGAACAAGAAGGATATCATAGACTACGAAACCTTCGACCTAGACGATGCAGATGTCGCGATAGTGAGCTACGGTATAGCCTCCCGCTCAGCTATTAGAGCAGTTAAAATTCTTAGAAAGGACGGGATAAAAGCGGGTCTTCTAAAGCTCAACGTTGTGTGGCCCTTTGATTTCGAGATGATTGAGAGGATAGCAGAGCGGGTAAACAGGATTTACGTTGCGGAGATGAATCTCGGACAGGTGTATCACCTTGTAAAGGAAGGAGCGAATGGAAAAGCAGAGGTTGAGCTGATTCCGAAGATTGGAGGAGAAGTGCATACGCCGAAGGACATTATAGAGAGAGTGAGGTGAGAGAGATGTATCTTGAGTCAAGCTACAAGATTAGGGATAAATATCTGAGAACGGATATGCTCCCCACAATGTTTTGCCCCGGATGCGGAATAGGGAGTGTTCTCCAGTTCACCCTCAGATCCATAGAGGAGCTCGGCTGGAAGCAGGATGAGGTAGTATGGGTAAGTGGCATAGGATGTTCATCAAGAGTTCCAGGATATGTCAACTTCGATGGACTTCACACAACCCATGGAAGAGCCTTGGCTTTTGCAACGGGCATAAAAATGGCCAATCCGGATTTGAAAGTGGTTGTTTTTGCTGGAGATGGGGATATGTCAGCAATAGGAGGGAATCACTTTATTCATGCTATCAGAAGAAACCTCGATGTGACCGTGATTCTAATCAATAACTTCACCTATGGAATGACGGGAGGACAAGTAGCTCCCACCGCCCTGAAGGGTCTTAAGGGAACAACCGCGCCCTATGGAAACTTTGAGAATCCTTTTGATATATCACAGCTGGCAGTTGCCGCTGGAGCAAATTATGTGGCAAGGTGGAGCGTCTTCAACTACGTGCAGGGAATGAACAGCATAAAGAAGGCACTCCAAAAGAAGGGCTTCTCCCTAGTGGAATTCCTTTCACCGTGTCCGGTTAGCTTTGGAAGGAGGAACAGAATGAAAACGGCTCCTGAGCTAATCAGGTGGTATCAAAAGATTACAGTGCCCATAAGCAAGGCAAAGAAGATGAGTCCCGAAGAGCTCGAAGGTAAGGTTATCATTGGAGAGTTTGTTGACAGGGATAGACCAAGCCTGGATGAAGAGTATGAACGCTATAAAGAGAGAGCCAAGAAGTTGATGGGGTGGGAAGAATGAGAAAAGAAGTTCTTATCGGAGGTTTTGGAGGACAGGGAGTCATACTGGCAGGGGTCATCCTCGGAAGAGCAGCGGCGGTCTATGATGGGTTATATGCCGTTCAAACACAGGCATATGGCCCTGAATCAAGGGGAGGAGCCAGCAGAGCAGAAGTGGTAATAAGCGATGAGCCCGTCGATTATCCAAAGGCTTTAAACCCCAAATACTTGATTCTCCTCTCACAGGAAGCATATGATAAGTATCTATCCTTTGGGGACGATGGGGCCATTATTTTAATTGAGGAGGAGCTTGTACCTCACAGGAACAAAGAGCTTGAGGAGAGGTTTAAAGTTTATGCATTGCCCTTCACGGAAATTGCCGAAAACACAACAGGACTAAGTCTGACAATGAACATACTTGTTTTGGGGTTCCTTACCAAAGTCTCGGGCATAATAAAAGAGGAATCGATCGAGAAAGCCGTTCTTGATGCAGTTCCTAAGGGAACCGAGGAGCTCAATCTAAAGGCACTTCATAAAGGCTTTGAACTCGGGAAAAAGGCTCTCAATGGGGAGCTGTAACTTCTACTTTATCTTTGTTAGAATAAAGAAAAAAGAATCATGCGCTCTTCCTGCTTTCTATATAGCTGGGGATTGCTTTCGCCGCCCTCTTTCCATCGCCCATTGGGCTCAAATCTTTCTTGTCTGTGATCCTGTACATAAGGACACCTCCATAGATCCCTGTCCAAAGTTGTTTACCTTTGGTTTAAAACCTTAGGTGTTTATATATGTTTTTCAAAATCAGGGATTAACAACCTCCAAAAATTTAATAACCTGCGCCTGATATTCTCTAACGGTGGACTCAATCCATGGATATCATAGGTATAACATTCATAACGAACCTGATGGATGAGAAAATCATTGAAGATGGCTTCATACTGAAAGTTTATGAGAAGGTCAATGAGTATCTGGACTTAAATGACCTCCACGACATCAGGCTTGTTCTTCTAAGCAAAACGTCAATTGATCCTATTTATAGAATGTCCCTAGAGACAAAAACAGGTGAGGTAAGGGCATATCCATTAAATGTCGTCGTTGATACCCTCTATCACAGACTTTTAGAAGAGAGGGAGGATTTACTATGGGAACCAAGAGAAAAAGCTCAGAATGAGGAAATAAGCCCCGTGGAAAGGAATAAGCTCAGGTTTAACAAGATCATAGGGATAGTGAGCTTCCCCCTGGTGGATAGAAACAATTATTTTGGTTATTATGAGAGGTTTCTCGGGATTCAGAAAAGAAAGGGCGAGAAGAGGATTATGGTACTCTCAATGATGCCCTTTTTGAGTGTTAATGAGAGGGTATTCCTTGATAGGATTACGAAGGGCATTCTCCACGAGATAGGACATAGCTATGGATTGAGTCACTGTGAAAATAATTGTGTGATGCACCCACCAAAAAACGTTGATGACTGGGATCTCAGAAAGCCGCACTTCTGTCCCAAATGCTTGGCGGAGTTGAAGGGAAATGCTGGATGGATTTAAAATTAGCATTGTGATACCCGCATACAACGAGGCAAATAGAATAGGAACCGTTCTCTCCGAGATCCCTGAATTTGTGGATGAGATAATCGTGGTCGATGATGGAAGTGAGGATAATACCAGCGAAGTTGCAAAGAGATTTGGAGTTAAGACTCTCAGATTGGAGCCTAACCAAGGAAAAGGTGCCGCCATGAGGGAGGGAGTTAAAGAAGCCATGGGGGACATAATAATCTTTATGGATGCCGATGGTCAGCATAAACCGGACGAAATTATCAAGCTTGTAGAACCAATTGTTAAAGATGAAGCGGACTTTGTGATAGGTTCACGGATGATAAAAGCGCAGGGAAAGAGACCACTCATAAGGAAAGTGAGCAATTTCTTAAGCACATTTCTCATAAGAATGAAGGTAGGGGTGGATGTCAAGGATACTCAGAGTGGATTTAGAGCTATTAAAAGGGAGTTTTTGCCTGAGATAGAGAGCAAGAGGTATGAAGTGGAAACAGAAATCCTCATAAAAGCTGTCAAGAAAGGAGCAAGGGTTAAAGAGGTTCCCGTTGAGAGAATTTATGGAATAGAAACGGGACATTTCAGGTTTGAGGACATAATACGCTTCTTACAGACCTTGATGAAGTATTAGCCTTTTCTCTGGATCACATCCATTAAGGATGCCAGCAGAATTAATTTGAGAATGACATTTTCTCCTGGCTCACTATTATGAGGCTTCCCAGAAAAGCGATTGAGATTTGAAAAGCGGGCAAATATTCCAACGCTCCCCCATATCACCATTGAAGAGATTATTTTAGCCCTTCCAGAGTTCATCAGTCATTCTCCTCACGCCATATTTTATACGCCTGTTCCACTTCCCTCTTTCTGAATCTGGGTACTGCATCCTTAAAGGGATTGAACCTCTCCAGATCCGCCTCCTTTGAACCTATGTACGTTGTAATGAATCCCGCTTTCGAATGAAGGGATGAAGGAACCCTGAGAATCCTCTTGACATCTATCGTTACCTTCCCGTCAAAATACGCCTTCGAAAATGTAGTTGAGAGAGCGAAGAGCTTCAAAAGTGTCTTATAACCGATGCCCTGTGGAAAAGATGTCAGGATTGCCCTTTTAACGAATCCATCATAAATCCTCTCTCTGTTTTCAAGTATCCTGTTTATCTGGACTTTATTCAATCCAATATTTGCAAGATGATTGAAGTTCGCTCTCATGATGAAATAGCCAAAGCGGAGGCGGAAAACCCTCGGATAGCCCGATGAGAGCATGATTCTCCTGTCCTTTATATCTTCAAATCTTATCTCCTTTGCCGCCGAGATATAACTCAAAATTTTCTCCCTCGCCTTTGAATCAAGATCGAGTGCCCATTCGTCGAGAACCCTGATATGATATCCCCTACCTGAGTAAACGACGTGGATATTCTCAAAGCCAAAATCTTCTCTCAAAACCACAAGAGTATCCCTAGTAAGTTCTTTGGCATCTTCGAGACATATGGGGCAAACTGTTCCACTCTCATGACTGCAGCGCTTTAGAGGCAAATCCTTCGCATCTATATCAAAAACCAGCTCTGCGCCAAGCCATCCCTCCATCCTTGTTGGATCATCATAGAGAGCAACGCTTGAGAACATTGCATAAGGAGCTGTAACCTTAACAGCATCCTCAAAATCCCTTATATCGTGGAAAACGTTTTTTCTGTCACTTGGACCTTCACCGCTATGATCAAATCCAAATTCCCTGTTTTCCAAGGTATCGAGAATGAACTTTGGGAGCTTTGATGCGTTCCATTCTCTCTTATAATAGAGCATTCTCTCTCTTCTGCTGGCTTCTCTAAAGAGTTTTGGCTCACTCATTTCCCTCCCTCCTCCTTGCAAAATAGAGCTTTCTAAGGTAATATGTTAGGGGATTCTTGATATAGCGGCAGTCCTTGTCAGGCTTGCAGAGCTCTGGAGCATTTGCTTTAATTTTAGAGCAGTTGGGGGGGAAATACCATGTCGAGTTCCCGCTATCCTCCAAGGTGGGGGTTAAGGTGTAGCCGAATCCTAGGTGATACCATATATTCTTTATCTCGTTAGGCTGATCCTCAAAGAGGGGAGGCTTGCACCGGTTTCCAGCTTCAATTATCACGGGCAAAATTTCCTTCTCCAAAACGCTCAAATCTTTTATGCAGTCCTTAACCCTCACATTTTTTCCCTGAGAATTCGGGCATATGCGTGCGTAGCTTAAAAAGGAGGTCAGGAGGACGGTTATTGCATAATTTCTTAATCCACTTCCTACTCCTGCCAAAGCAAGCCGGATGCACGGTGGGAAGAGGTCAAAGCGGAGCGGCTGAGCCGAAGCGCTTCCCATTTTTTCCAAACGCTCCTTAAAATGCTCCCTTGCAATCTCGCTTATCCTGTTGTAAAGCTCTAGGTAGTATGACGGGAGCTCCTCTCTCAGCTCGTAGAATATGTTGACTGCTCTCTCGAAGTTTCGCTCAAATGCACTTTCCCAGAGTTCCTCGAGCTGGTGTTCCGTTAGATATGCATACCCCTGCCTGATATAGTATTCATTCAGGTCTTTTGAGCCAAGAGAGAGCAGGTTTTTTAGGTGTATTTTATACCTGAGTGCAAATTTTCTCTTTTCTTCCTCCGGGAGGGCTTCATAAAGAAGCTTTTCGAGTATGACTTCATCCTCTCTGGGAATCTCCCCTCTCTCAACTTTATCCACAGGAAGCGCTAGCTCCTCTACATCAAACTCTTTGGAAATTTTTTTCCTGTAAATTTCAAGATTAGCTTTTTTTACAAGCTCCATTTCAAGCCCATAAGGGGAGAATGCCAGTGCCCCCAGAAGAGCATAGAAGCCCATCAAATCCCTCAAATCATCCAGATTTATCACATACTCCGGTATCCTCCCCTACTTAATCCATTTAACCCTCTCCAGAGCCGCATCTATTGACATATAACTTGGGATAATCCTCAGGAAATTATCCATGCTCTCAAACTCATCCAGCACTTCCCTAGCTCTTTTTCCAAAGGGGTCAATCATCCACTCACCTTAGGGCTTATTGTAGTTTCGAGCATAAAACGATTATGCTTTTTGATACTTTACCGGTATCTTCTAACCTCAACCCATGTGGAATGATATGCAGATGAGTTTCCATATTCCCCGTTTACCTCATCATTCGTGAGAAAATTGACATTCCAGCCCAAGATTTTGGGCCAAAATGCTTTGTAGAGTACAACGACTCCCTTAGGAACATCGTCCGTAAGTCTAACTTTTGTCTTAACAGCTCCCATCTCATTATAAACCTCCACCAGTTCACCATCTTCAATACCCCTAACCACAGCATCCTCAGGGTTCATATAGAGGTTCGGATCAACTATTCCATGTGTATTGTGATACTGGCTCGTTATGGTCATCCTGTGTGTTGGGCTTAAAAGCTGAAGTCCCCTCCCCTTAATGGGGTTATATTCAGGGAAAGGTGGTAAACCCCTCTTAACAGCCCTCTGAGAGTAAAATTCGATTTTTCCACTTGGTGTGGAATACATGCGGGACTTTTCAGGGATCTTGATAAAGCCCTTTCTCCTGAGTTCTTCAAAGCTCAAGCCGTTTTTTTCAAGGATTTTACGTATTATGTCCTCCTCAGATTCATGCAGATATGGATTTTCAATTCCAAGGGCACTCGCGAGCATCCTTATAACCTCATAGTTGCTCTTCCCGTACAATCGACCGACGGGTTCATTTAAAGCCACGTATCGATGGTAATAGGAATCCGCAATGTCCAGACGCTCGAAGAATGTATTTGCCGGGAGAACAACGTCTGCGAATAGAGCAGTATCCGTTAGAAAGAGGTCATGGACGACAATGAACACATCGTTTTCTTCGAGAGCTTTCCTGAGCCGGTTTTGATTTGGAAGAGAAGCCAGAGGGTTCGCATTGTAAATGTAGAGGAACTTAACATCTCCCCTCTCTATGCTTTCGGCGAGCTTCATCTGTGGAATTCTCCTAATCTTACCTTTCCTGAGGAATGCCCCCTCCGCATAGCTCTTGTCAATGGTTTTCATGTCGTATATAAAGCCGAATTTATGACCCACAAGGGCAGGCAGGAGAGAAATTGCTCTCACAGCTTCCCCGCCCATCAGTGAGCGCTGAATACCGTAACCTATATGGATTATTCCCTTTTTTTCTGCGTATTCAAAGGCAAACTCCTCAATCGCATTCCTTTCAATTCCCGTTTCTCTCGCCACTGAGTCCAGTTTGATACTTGACACATAGGCTTTGAATTCCTCAAACCCGAAAGCGTTCTCCTTGATAAAGCCTCTATCATAAAGGTCATTTTCGATTATGAGCTTTGCAACCCCCAAGGCAAAAAGGACATCTGTATGGGGCTTAATCTGGAAGAATTTATCACTTCTCCTGGCAGTTTCTGTTTTTATAACATCAACAGTCCATTTTTCGATTCCTCTGGCGAGCATGAACCCATGAATGTTTGTCCAAAAGGAATTTATTCCCCAGTAAACGATTAGCTTCTGCTCTTTGAGCTCCTCGGGATCAATGCCCACGGCGGTTCCATAGGTATCCTTAAGAGCTTCCTGCCCCGCCCTATCACAGATCCCATAGTCCAGCATGGAAGTGTTTAGATAGTGAAAAAGACGGAGGGGGAAGGAATAGTTTATTATACCCCTATCTCCAGCGTATTGATAAACCAGAACACTTTCACTTCCGTATTTATTAATCGTGTCTCCAAGCCTATCTGCCACGATTGAAATGGCTTCCTCCCATGTGGTTTCTTTGAAATTTTCTTTCCCTCTTCGGATTAGAGGTGTTTTGAGCCTCTCCCCACTTGAGAACCATTTCGACAGAAGAGCCCCTTTTGGGCAGAGAAAGCCTCTGGTTATGGGATGATCCGGATTCCCCATTACAATGAGTTTTCCATTCTCGAATTTGCTTACCAATGAGCAGGTCTGACCTCCTCCCCTTTGTGAGGGTTTCACCGGTTTAACCCCTCGCTACGGACGGGGAGGTTTGAGGGGTTCTCATCAAAACAACCCTTGAAAAGGGTTCTTCGAACCCCTCGGGGAGGGCCTTCCCCCCGTTACCCCTACCTCCCGCTAAAGCGGGAAGGCTCGGGGTTATCGTTCTAACTTTGCGCAAAATGTTAAACGCTCCAACCAGGTCAGCGTTCATGACAACGCCCTCTCTGCAGCACTTAAACAAACCCCTAAAAATCCTCCCGTTAGGATGGCGTTGGCCACAGAGAGGGCAAAGCTTAGAAGTGAAAGCCTCATCCACAAGCAAAACTTCAATACTGTACTCTTCAGCGACCTCAGTGAGACGTTTTATCACATAATTAAACCGCCAGACGTGAGAGAGAATGAAGTTTTGCCTTGCCCCTCTTTCAGAATTCCTTGCAATACCTTTAGGATAACCAACGATAATTTTGGAGACGCCCAACTCGTGGAGTTTTCTAACTGTCTGTCTTATCGCCGTGTTAATGTAGTGTTTAGCTTGAAGTTTGGCCTTCTCGTGCATCCTCTTTAATTTCCTGCTCTTTTTACAGCCCGACTTGTTAATTTTAGACTGGTACTCAGCAATCCGCCTTTGCCAGTAGAAGGTTATGCTCTTCAACTGCCTACCATTCACGAGAAAGCTTTCTCCATTCTCAACATAAACAGCCATCAAATTGTTCACTCCCAAGTCAATACCCGCTGAAAGGTTGCCCTTTGGTTTTCTCGGAAGTTTGACCCAAGAATTATTCTCTAACTTCTCTTCTACCGTGTAACTGA
>NZ_JBMXHE010000043.1:0-7130 GCF_053987695.1 Palaeococcus sp. (in: euryarchaeotes) | reverse complement strand
ATTAAAAAAGCCCTGGAAGTTGTTAATCTCGACGATTCTTACACTGTTGTCCTAGATGCGGGTAACGGTGCGGGCTCTATCCTAAGTCCTTATCTTCAAAGGAGGCTCGGAAATAAGGTGATAAGCTTAAATTCAAACCCTTCCGGCTTTTTTGTACGTGAACTTGAACCGAATGCAAAAAGTCTCGAGGGGCTTGCAAAGACAGTGAAAGCCATGAATGCGGATATAGGAATTGCACACGATGGTGACGCGGATAGAATTGGAGTCGTTGATGATGAGGGCCGCTTTGTTGAGTACGAGGTGATGCTTTCCTTAATAAGCGGCTACATGCTCCGCAGGTTTGGAAAGGGAAAGATAATCACAACCGTTGATGCGGGCTTTGCTCTGGACGATTATGTTAGGGGAGAGGTCGTTAGGGTTAAGGTCGGTGATGTTGCTGTTGCTGAGGGAATCATGAGAGAGAATGCCATCTTTGGAGGAGAGCCAAGCGGCACCTGGATAATGCCTCAATGGAACTTAACCCCCGATGGAATCTTCGCCGGTGCACTGGTTCTTGAGATGATTGACAAGCTGGGGCCTTTGAGCGAGCTCGCGAAGGATGTCCCGCGCTACGTTACGCTGAGGGCAAAAATCCCCTGTCCCAACGGAAAGAAGGCAAAGGCGATGGAGCTCATAGAAAAGGAAGCGCTCAGGAGCTTCGACTATGAGAGGCTCATTGACATTGATGGGGTAAGGATTGAGAACGACGAGTGGTGGATTCTCTTCAGACCGAGCGGGACGGAGCCGATAATGCGCATAACCCTTGAGGCACACACGAAGGAGAAAGCGGAGGGGTTGATGAAGAAGGCGAAGGAGCTTGTGGAGAAGGCGATAAGGGAGGCTTAGTATTCCCTATATTTCAATTTTAACTTTTCAGCAAACCTCCTCGCTCTCTCTAAATCCTTCTCATTTGGATGCCCATACCTTCGCTAGCCACCATTTGTATCCCAGCCTCTGCATGAAAACTCTCCAACAAGTTCTTCCTCTCGTATTCTCCAAGGTTTGGTTAAATCGGCATTTAAAACTTCAACCTGGCGACTTCCTCCGGGTTCTTGTGATGAATAGAAATATGAGAGCCTTCATAACCCCTCTAGCACCCCTTTCAGCCTCTTCAGGCTCTCCTCAATGTTATCCTTGTCAAACTCTACATAGACAGCTCCCGAAAACTTCGTTTTTAGTATCTCGAAGAGTATCCCCTCCCCCTTCACGATTCTAAAGCCCGAGCGCTTGAGTATCTCAGTATAATGTGCTATCCTTTCCTCCTTAGTCAGTCTGTGGAACTCTTTAAGGAATGAGTGATCGAATTTATCTGGGTCGCTCGATGTTGTGTGAAAAACGCCGCAGGTGGGAGAACCTTTAACTCCAATGAAAACAATCTTCTCAGGCTTTTCTTCGGCTATGACCCTACCTATAAACTCACTTATCGTTTTTGCCCTCTCGCTCATCCCAAGACGCATAAACACCTCTCTGCTCATGGGCGGCCTCGGCCAGCCGATAAGCTCATATTCCGGACATGGATAAGTAAAGAGCTTTATCCTGTCGGAATATTCACTCAGTAGATTTAAGAGAGCTTCACTAGTTTTGTATTCTTTCTCCTTTGGGCCTCTGTAAACGTAGAAGGGGCTGATGAGACAAGGAGCTATAATGATTAGGGCTCCCATAGGATATAACCTCCCTCCCCTCTAACATATTCAATTAGTCGTTTATAAGTTTCGTTTGACGAGAGCGTTTTTGAATCCCCTATCATGATGAGCTTCCTCTTTGCCCGCGTTATTGCAACGTTTAACCGCCTTAAGTCCTCAAGAAAACCCAGTTCTCCCCGATTATTAGAGCGAACGAAGGAAATAACGATAACCTCCTTCTCCCTCCCCTGATAACCATCTACCGTTTTGATCTCAAGCCCCTCAACATTAATCATCCTCCTGAGAAGGTCAATCTGGTCATCGTAGGGACTTATCACTCCAATATCACTCGCTTTAACACCCATTTCAAGGAGTTTTTTGGTTATTTTAGCCACAATTTCTGCTTCACATGGATTTTCTCTTGAAGTGGATCCTCTTCTCTGTCTCTCCTCACACAAACCAAGGGTATCGATAAATACCAGGGGTACTGGGGGTATGAGAACCTTTTTAAGCCATCCTTCGCTTTCTTCAAGAACGCTTAATGTGAGTGGAAAGTCCTCGAGGCTGTGCTTTGCAACGCTTGGATGAGCCATCAAAAGTCCACCGTAAAACTCCTTGTTAGGAAACTCCATTATCCTCTCATTCATCCTGTACTGAACTCTAAGAATGGATTTTATATCATCCCCATAGACTTCCAGAAGCCTCTCAAAGAGCGTGAATTCAAGGACTTTTGCTTTTTGGCTTAAAATGGTAGGCGGAAGCTGTTTATGGTCTCCAGCCATTATTAGCTTTTTTCCTCTCACTATCGGGATTATACATGAGGGCTCAACCGACTGGGTTGCCTCGTCGATGAAAACGACATCAAATTTCCTTCCCATGAGCAGCTCGCTTCCCGCCGTTGAGTTTGTGGAGCATACAACTTGAGCCCTCTCAAGTATACTATTCACAGCCTTCAGTTCAAGCACTCTTGCTCTTTTAACAAGGGAGTTTATCCTATCCTGCAGCTCCAGCCACTTTGCCATCTCCTGAATTCTCCGTAATGGAACACCTCTCGAACTCCTCCCACTTCTCGCGAGGCTTTTTATCTGTTCATCGCTTAAACCCCTACGCCACTGGGGACTCGGCTTCGTGTATTTCCTCTGCTCCTCCCTCAAAACATCAATTTTCCGCCAGATTTCTTCTGATTCTTTGAAAGATTCATCCTTTTGAATGAGATAGTCAAGAGTGTGCTCTAACAGGGGTTTGCTGACTCTGGCGGGGTTCCCTACCCTCACCACCACAATACCCGCATTCACAAGCTTCTCAACCAAGTTGTCCACGGCTATGTTTGAGTCTGCCGTTGCCAAAACTTTATATCCCCTCTTAACATGTTGAACTATTGATTCCACTAAAGTCGTGGTTTTCCCTGTCCCTGGAGGACCGTGGATTAAAAAAAGCTCCTGTGCTTCCAGAGATTTCTTCACAGCTATTTTCTGGGAAGGGTTCAAACTATCGTTAACAAAATGTATTTTGCTCTGGGAGGGTATAAATGAAGGTTTTCTCTTTCCAAGAATGACATCCCCAAGCCTTGAATCACCCTTCCCAAAGAGTTTTAAAGCATCGAGCATCCGTTGGAAAGTTATATCATTTGCATAGAGGTCGATCCTCACTTTTTTCCGGTACACGAAGGAAGGGGGCTTCTTATCAAACGCCACGACGAGGAAGTTTCTGCCCTTTTCTACGACGGTTCCTTGAGGATCCCTGGGCTTTGGTTTCCCGAGACTCACTATAACCAAATCCCCCACACTTATCTCAGTCTCTGGAAAGTTCTTCCTCCCGAACTTGACGAGATACTTCCCTCCTAAACCGCGCCCAATATCTTTTCCCGTTAGATTGAGAACTGCACGTCCAAGTTTCTCTCTTTTCTGGCCGCTGAGTTTTTCAATCTCCTCTGTCTGTTGTCTCATCTCCTCTTCTCTCTCAAGCTGCACAAGCCGGGAGAAATGGCTCACATATTCTCTGTAGCTTTCAAACACTCTCATAGTTATCACTCAGAAAATTATAGGACATAAACTTTGCCCATGCTTGAGAACAGCGCCCTCTTCTCCTCCAGAACTTCAAATTCCCTTAACAGCAGGTTGTACTCCTTGAGATCATACGCATCCGGATCAATCGGTACTAATATAACTGCATCGTAGAGAATTGCATAATCCTTCAGGGATGTCAGGAATTTGTAGATCGATTCAAATCCATTCTCAAGTATGAGATATTCAATGCCATCGAGGAGGACGAATCTCTTATGGTTCTCCTTATTTATGAATTCCACTATGTTATAAGTCATAAAAGGAAGCCTCGTTGGGTGAATTGCGTCCTCCCTCTCGGCTTTTGTGAGCCACCAGATTTTTACATCCTCTCCTATATCCAGCTTGTTCCTCAAGACCTCCGGGGGTTCCCTGCATATTATCATGCTCTCAAACCTGTCGATGAATGCCCTGGCTATATTGAGGCATGGTTCCCGGTATTTGCAAAGGTACAAACCGGAGGCTATGTGTATTTCCTTGATCTCCTTGTAAGTTGCGAGATACGCTTTTTCCTTTTCTATCAGACCTTTAACCAGCTTCTGCCACGAGAATGCTATTAAAAGGAATACCAGAACTAAGAGAGAATTTAAAGATGCTTCCATGGGCGTATAGCCGTCATAGGATCTAAAGAGGGAGAAAAATGCCACTCCGGAGACAATCAAAAAGCCCGCAAGAAAAAGGTTATAAACGGCTTTCAAATGGGTAAAGAAGTTTAGAAAGTCCTTCCTATACGTAAGCCCCTTATAGAATACGAATAGGCTGATTATGCCCGCTATGAAGTTCAGAATTATCATGAACCCAGCAAGTATATTCATGATAGCACCAGCCGCAATATTTACGGTGTAAAGAGTTATAAAATTATCGTCCTATGTCTCCATACTGTTAGGATAATCGTGGCGTGGGTGTAGTTCTAGTTTCTTTCACGAGCATTATCAAAAGCCCTAACAGTACCTATGTCTCAAAAGGAAACATTTTATTTTTTAGAATATTTTCAAGCTTTTTCCTTAATTCCTCCAGCGTCCCCTCGTTCATTATCATGAAATCCGCCATCTTTTTAAGCCTGCTTGTTTGATAGAGCTTCTCCTCTGCTTCATCCATCTCCAGAAAGTTTTCAAAGCTCTTTATAACCCTGTCCTTACTTGCATTTCTTTTCTTCAATCTCTCGTATCTGAGTCTAGCATCCGCATCAACATATATGACAATTCCCCCATTCTGCTTTACCGCCTCAATTTCTCCCTTAGAACGAACCCCATCAATTACTACATTCTTACAGTTCCTCTTTTTATCAAGAGTAAGTCTGATTAGAATGTCTTCCCCATATTTATCCTTCAGATATTTTCCGTATTTAATTAGAGTATCTCTGGTTGGTTCTCTTCTCTCAGGAAGCTCTGGAATCCATGAGTATTCCCCTACATTATGAGTTAGAAGATCTATTAGAGGATCGCTGCATGAAATTCTACAAAAACCGAGTTCTTCTAAAAACTTGGCTATCGTTGTTTTTCCAGCTGCAATTTTACCCACCACTCCAATTAACATTTCAATACCTCCTATTCAAGCTCCACAACATCAAAGGAGTTATGCTCGAGATCCACAATCAAAAGTTTATTTGCCAGTGGCTCTCCAAACCCGGTTATGAGCTTTACAACCTCTGCAGCTTGAATGCTCCCAATGACACCTGCAGTTGCTCCCAAAATCGGAAAGTTCTCTTTTTTCCCGGGTGCTCTTGGAAATATTTCTCTCAGACACAGGGTTTTTCCCGGGATTATTGTGGTGACCTGACCGAATAAGCCCTCAACAGCACCGTGAACCAGAGGAATGCTCCTTTTATGGGCAAAATCATCTAAAAGAAAGCGCGTCTCAAAATTATCCAAGCAGTCCACGAGTACATCGACATCCTGCAGAACATCATCAATATTTCCCTCATCCAGATGCCCGACGAATGTTTCAATTTTTATATCCGGGTTGAGCTTTTCAAGCTTCCATTTTGCCGAGAGGGGCTTTGGATTTTTGCTTAAATCCTCTTCCCAGTGGAGGATTTGCCTGTTTAAGTTGCTCAATTCCGGGGTTTGCTCATCCACAAGGAGAATTTTCCCAACTCCTGCCGCGGTTAGATAATAAGCTACAGGACTTCCAAGCCCGCCCACACCAATTACAGCAACTCTGGCATTTTTAAGCTTCTCCTGTCCTCCCTCTCCAAATATCCTGAGCTGCCTGTCGTACCTCTCTAACTCCCTATCGCTCAGCATTTCAACCACCGCTCACAGGTGGAAACAACGCCACTATATCCCCATCTTCAAGCTTCTCCCCAAAATCCACATATTTCCCGTTTCTTGAGACATTAACATCCGCATCCTCGTTCTGCTCAAAAATCTCCTCTTTAAACTTCGGATGCTTTTTTTGAATTAAATCAATCAGATCCTTAACTTTTATTCCCTCTGGAACTTCATATTCCTCTTCAGACACTCCCGCAACGCTTCTAAACCTCGCGAAATACCTCACTCTAATCTTCATACCCATCCCCAAGGGAATTTGGACGTTAAGTATAAAAACGATTTGGAGAAGTGAAGGAAGATTGCTATGGAGAAGCTCAGACGCTACACAAATATGCTCATTTCAAAAATGGGATTTGCAGAGGTATCAGGATAAACTACCTCCCCTTACTCATCGGAGAGGAGACGATAGTGCTTGACAGAAGGGATGGAAGGATAAAGAGACTGGGAGACAAGAAGCCCCTGAGCGATGAAGAACTCAGAACTCTTGAAGAGGACATAATTCAAGCCATAGAGAGTGGAAAGGTTGAGCTTTACTTAACACTGACATTTGGAGAGGATGTTGGTCCGCCTCCGTAGACGACGGGTAGAATCTTTAAAACGTCCCTTTCCCTTAAGATGTACTTTCTGCTGGCTTTTTTCTCGTTAACGAGTATGTGGTTTCCATGTTCACTTATCCCGAGAAGCCTGAAATCCTGTTTCCGTCAGGAACTTCGAATTCGAAATCCGGGCAATGCTTTAGAGCCAGCTCTCCATAGAGCCTAACCCTTATCCTCATCCTTTAACTCCTCCAGAAGGCGTTTTAACTTTTCATAAACCTCCCCGGGAGCTTCCTTAAAGGGAGAGACCTTCAGAACCGGAACTTCAAGCCCTATAATAAGCTTTTCAAAGAATTCGATCGCATTCCTAAAAGCTTCGTCCTCCGTAAAGCCTGTTATGATCTCGTTATCAAAATAATACCATGAATCCCTCTCCTTATCGTACAATGCCAGACTGGGGAACCATTCGCCGCATTCCCCTCCCAGAGTCAGCTCTATTAAAATTTCATTATTTTCAAGGATTCCTCGCCTGAGTTTTTCCTTCCATCCTTCCAAATCACTCACCGATAGAAGGTTTTAAAGGGAAAATATAAGGCTTTC
>NZ_JBMXHE010000042.1:0-9006 GCF_053987695.1 Palaeococcus sp. (in: euryarchaeotes) | reverse complement strand
CATGGTTCAATGGGGAAAATTTAATAACATGGATGCACATTACATATTTCGGTGATACCATGAAGAAATGGAGCCTCTTTTTAATCGTGGTTTTATTACTAAGTCTGGTGCCAGTGGCTTCAATGGGGGTTGTTAGGGCGGAGAGTACATCCCAGCGTACAGTAACCATAACCCCCACCGACGATAGATGGATTGATGAAGGAGGATACGTAGATAGTAACACATATAGACTTAGAGTGGGTACATATCGTGGAAGCGAGGAGAGAGCATATCTAAAGTTCAACTTAAGCGAACTTGGAATTCCACCGGAGTTTATTATAAGTGCAACTCTTAACCTATATGCCTATTATCATTATGGAAGTAGAAGTAAAAGCCACAATATAACAGTCTATGGGGTCGCTGATAGTTGGAATGAAAATAGCATAAATTGGAGCAATAAGCCTCAAAACCTTACTAATGCTCTGGATTGGCAGTTGATAGGGAGTGTACGCAAATGGTATTCATGGAATGTAACAGATTTTGTCAAGAGTGAGCTGAATGGGGATAAAGTAGTTAGCTTCATGCTCCACTCCAATTTAAGTCACGAATCCACTAAAGACTACATCTATTTTTCCTCAAAGGAAACATCATATACAGATGAAAAACCATATCTCGAAATTGTCTATCGGACTCCTATCAGCATATCCAGCATTAATGTTCCAAAGTCCGCTGTTAGAAACCAGCCATTCAAAATAAATGTAATACTACAAAATAGCAAAACCCTTGACGAAAATGTCACCTTTCTAATCTATGTGGATGGTCAACTTTTCAAGAATGAAACCATATTACTGAAAGCCAGCTCATCAAAAGAACTTTCTTATGAATACACACCTCAAACCCTTGGCACACACCAGATAAAAGCCGAGATAGTTGGCTATGACACAAAATATGCAAGTGTTGAGGTCTACGAGAATCCATCGACGATCATTAACACATTCTCGAGGTACTATGCAATCCGCTATATAAGACAGGAGCCCAGAGTTAACGAGCTCTATGAGGAGTTTACGAACCTTACCGAGCAGCTTAAGGGATATGGAGTTGATTTGGCTCCATTAAGTGGAGATATCGAAAGGATAAATGCCATCAAGGAAGAGATGGAGAATTACCACACCCAAGTTCCGTATATGCCGGCATATTTAACAACGAAGTATTTCATCCTGACGAGGAAAGCGGGAATTGCACAAAACAAGCTCCTCGAAGAACTGAACACCATAATTCCCGTCCTCAAGGAAGGTCTTGAGAAAGCCAAAGCCGGTGGAAATGTAACTCTCGTCTCCCCAACTCCCATAAAGGTACTCATCGACAACTCACACAATCAGTATTACAACAGCAAGCAGATGCTCAAGCTTGCCACCAACATAGGGAGTGAACTTGGCTGGGAGGTCAAGGGGAATGATGAGCCACTAACTCTGGACCTTCTAAAGGAATACGACCTGGTTATAATTCCAAATCCAAGGGAGGATATAACAGATGAGGAAGCTCAGGCCATAAAAGAGTACGTGAAGGAGGGAGGAGCACTCCTAATTTTGGGCGACTGGTATAAATACGTAAATACAGAGAGCCTCAATAAGGTTGTCGAGGAGTTTGGAATAACATTCAACGATGATGAGCTCATGGACGATGAAAAGAATAGTGGAGCCACGTACTTCCCGCTAGTAGGAGAGTTTAATGTGCATCCCGCAATGCAGTTCCTGACAAACGAAAATGAACTCTATTACAACGGCGATACCCTTGAGATAAGCGGAAACGCTACATGGCTGATCAGAGGTTATGAGACTTCATACGCCGTTGATGGGAGCGGCAACGTTGTTAAGGAGAAGGGTTCAAAACCAATAGTGGCTGCCGCCGTGGAGGTCGGAAAAGGAAGAATCGTGGCATATGGATCAAGCAAAGCCCTAAGCGATGCATACTATGAGCACTACATAGATTCCAACTGGCCCTTCGTCAAGGGAGTTCTCCTGTGGCTGGTCAAGCAGGGCTGACCTTTTTTCTTTTATTTTGCTCCATACTGTTAGGATAATTGTGGCATGGGTGTAATTTCTCTTTTAGGCATCATCATAAGCTCTAACAGTATCTTTGCCCCAAGCGATAGCCTAATAAGCCCTTCTGAATATTCTCTTTAGGTGGTGGATGTGAAGGTGTACAACACTCTGACGAGGGAAAAGGAGGTATTTGTGCCTTTAAGAGAGGGCGAGGTTAGAATGTATGTATGTGGCCCAACGGTTTACGATTACACTCATCTGGGGCATGCAAGAACCTATGTGGCTTTCGATGTTATCCGGAGATACCTCGAGCATAAGGGGTACTCCGTGCTGATGGTTATGAACTTCACGGACATAGATGATAAGATCATCAGAAGGGCAAATGAGACTGGTGAGGATCCAAAAGAGCTTGCCAACAGATTTTTGAAATTCTTCCTTGAGGATATGGAGGCATTAAAGGTTAAGCCCGCCGATGTTTATCCCCGTGTTACGGAGCACATTCAGGAGATTATAGACTTCGTGAAGAAGCTTGAGGAGAAAGGATATGCATACGAGGGAAATGATGGTGTATATTTTGAAGTCAGAAAATTTGAGGATTATGGAAAGCTTGGAAAGATAAACCTTGAGGAGCTCAAAAAGGGAGCCCGTGTTGAACCGGGGGAGGGAAAGAGAAACCCTGAGGATTTTGTCCTCTGGAAGAAAGCCAAGCCCGGCGAGCCCAAATGGGATAGCCCCTGGGGCGAGGGGAGGCCGGGATGGCACATAGAGTGCTCTACCATGAGCACGAAGTATCTGGGGGAGCAGTTTGATATTCACGGAGGAGGAAATGATTTGATATTCCCCCATCACGAGAATGAAATTGCCCAGACGGAAGCATGCACCGGAAAGAAGCCGTGGGTTAGGTACTGGCTCCATACAGGTTTCGTCATGGTTCGGGGCGAGAAGATGAGTAAAAGCCTCGGAAACTTCGTTACCATAAGGGAGCTTTTGGAGAGGTACTCACCGGAAGTTCTGAGATTTTTTGTGCTCCAGAGGCACTACCGCTCACCTCTTGACTACACGGAGGAGGGAATCCAGCATGCAAAAAACAACCTTGAGCGCCTTTACCATGCTATTGAAAATCTCAGGATAGCCCTTGAAAAAGCGGAAATGCCCTTTAAATGGGGTGAGGAGGAATTTGAACTCTATGAGACCATAAGAAGTGCAGGGAAAAGGTTCCATGAAGCTATGGACGATGATTTCAACACTGCCGAAGCCATGAAGCCCATATTTGAGGTTGCAAATGCTGTGAATGCCTATATAACAAAAGTAGAGAAGCCGAAGGCAAGCGTCCTGAGGAAAGCCCTTGAATTCTTCCGCATGGTCGGGGAGGTTTTCGGTCTCTTTGAGGGGTACTTCAAAGAGGAAGGTGAGAGCAGGGAAGAGGAGCTTATAGAGCTTTTAATCCAGGTTAGAAGTGAACTCAGGAAGCAGAGGAACTTTGCTCTGGCAGATGAGATAAGGGCGAAGCTTAGGGAAATGGGAATACAGCTTGAGGATGGCCCTCAGGGCACGATTTGGAAAAGAATCAACGTTTAATCTTTTTTAAATTTTAACTTTTAACTTAAAATTTTAAAAGAACAGTTAAGAATTTAGAAGAGCAAAAGGGAATCAGATGACTTCCCCAAAAGCGAACTTTCTCTTGACGCTGTTTATAACGATTTCAACTTCATCTCCAACCTTGGTGTTTGGAACGAAGATCACAAAACCCTTAACCCTTGCAATTCCATCTCCACTGTTTCCAAGACTCTCAATCTTTACGGTATATCTTTCACCGACCTTAACAGGGGCGGTGCTACCAAACCTATCTCTATCTCCATACATTTCCAACAAACTCCTTTAATTTTTGCACCCTTCCAAAGCTCTTCAGAAGAGCACGTGTTCTAATATGTCCGTGAGTTTATAAATCTTTGGGTGGAAGAACTTTTATTTCCTGGCATTTTTAGAAAATCCAGCCTACGAAAACAGTTAAATAGAAAATAAAAGCCTAAATATCTATTCCAGCGATGAATATTCTCTTCGTCTTCCCGGGTTTTTGAGGCAATCCCTTTCTAACTTCATCGATAGGAACGGCTTCTATTACAAGTTCGGCCTGTTTGCTGTCCTCCACCTCGTATCTAACGGGGTTATTCCCTTCATATATCCTCTCCCTGATTTCCTCCTCTATTCCGCTGGGCTTTCTTCCCTCATAACCCACCCTGATTACCGCTTTGGGTCTCGGGTTTTTCCTTGAGAGCGGGTAGTACAGCATCACAAAGTCCTTCAGGAAGGGATATTCAAAGACTATGCTCATGACCTGATCAAGGAATAGCTTTGCCCCCGCCAGGCTTACAACGTCCTTGATTCTTATTATGTTCTTTATCTTGCCATTTTCAACTCTTGCTAAATCTCCTATGGCATAGTTGAATATCGGGAGTCCGGTGAGCTCTCCCTCCATCATAACCTTCGTTATATGGACGTCGTAGTACTCACCTTCATTGGGCGTTAGGGTCAGGATGGAGTGGGGCATCTTAAATTCGCCCGTTTTCCCTTTCTTGACGACCCGATATGCCGGTGCACCATCCTCGGAGCAGCCATAGGCGTCGATTATTGTGGCGTTTGGGAAGTTCTCAAGGGTTGCCTGTGCCATTTCGTCCGTCAGGGTTTCGCCGCCCACAAGAATCAGTCTTACATCCTCCCTCATCCCTTCGGGGAGCATGAACCCGAGGTTGTATGCCGTTGTTGTTAAGCAGAAAAACCATGTGGGGGATATCTCCTCGAGCTCTCTTATTAGGAGTTCTTTCATTCTCAGGAGCTGCAATGGCATTTGGACATATCTGACTCTCGGCATCATGATCTCAAAGGCACCAAAACCCATCATTCCAGAGGCAGAGGGCAGAGGCGGGAAAAATGACGCTATTACATCTCCATCCTCCACATATTCCTCCACCCATGGATCAAACTGCCTTGCGAGTCTTTTTTTATCATCCATCGTGAAGGGAATTAGTTTGGATTTTCCAGTTGTTCCGCTCGTTTTGAGTATCGTGTGAAAAACGCTCTTATTTTTAATATAACTTGGCCACACTTCCTCTATATTGTAGAGGTCTTTAGGTGTAATCCTTGTATTTTTCATTGATAGGAGTAGTTCCTCAACCGAAAAGCTCTCAACACTCTCATTAAAGCGCTTTCTCCAGAATTCGCTTGTCTCCACGGCTTTTTTGATCGTGTATTTCAGTTCTCCTTCTCTCCATTTAAGCGGCTCACCAAACAGCATCACCCTTTGCAAAATATCACCCCAAATAAATACGCGTTACTTGGATAAAAGGATTTTGGATAAAGAAAAACTTTTAAGAACAAACTTCCTCATTTATAGCATGGAATATGATGAAGTTGAGAGGCGTTTTAATAAAAGTTTGAATGAGGAGGATGTTCTGCTTTATCTGAGGGATACCTTTGAATTTCACATGAAGAACACTCCTTACTGGATGGAGAGGCGCTGTGATCTGGATGAGATATTTAACGGAACATTTGAGGATGTTCTCTCCAACATCTTCAAAAACTTGACCATTGACCCACAGTTGCTGAGACATTCTTGGAATTCCTTTCTTCCGAAAGGCTATAGGGGTAGAGTGAGGTTTTATCAGTCCTCGGGAACAACGGGACATAGAAAGATAGTCCCCTGGGATGAGAGGTATCTGGACTTCCTTCTCCCTTACCTCAAAAGAGGTCTTGATTCTTTATACGGCTTGGACAGGCTCTATAAGGATCATGCTCCGAGAGCTCTCCTCCATGGTCCCTACGGATGGTATCAGGAGGAGATGAGCAGGTTGGTATGGGCATACGGGGGAATCCTCTATTTCATAGGGACTGAAACCGATGGTCTCAAGGAAGTGCTTGAAAAGGAACCTAAAAAAGCCTTTGAAAGACTTGATCCTTTGGTAAGATACACAGAGAGGGTTCTGGAAAATGACACCATTAACCTCGTTAGAACTTCCCACCAGCTTCTTGATTTCTTCCTACCCCACGGGGGTGATTTGGAAGTCATAATGCTCAGCGGTGTTGGAATAAGTGAGGAAAAGCTCTCCGAAATAGAGAGCACTTTCGAAAATGCCCGGATAATCCCTCTCTACGGTAACTTTGCCTTTGGAGATGCCATTGGGCTTCATAAGGAAGATGAAATCCGCTATTATCCCAATTCCCCATTCACGATAGTGATTCCGCTGGCTGGTGATGGGGTGGTAGGTTATGGGGAGGAAGGCAAAATGGGATTGATAGTCGCGAGACCTGAGATCCTGGTGGTTATGGTGGAGGATGAGATTATAAGGAGGGTCAGACCAGAGGGGCATTTCAAACACGACGGCTTTGCTGACCCCAGGAGGTAATCAATAGGTATTTATATATGTTGTCCATAGTATCTAGAAGGTGTGTAATATGGGATTCCCGATCTTGGTGGTTGGCGAAGGCACCGCCGTTATGTTGCTGGATCTGGCGGCCTTCGCACTTATATTGAGGGTTTATTTGAAGAACAAAAGAAAATCTGCCCTGTTTTTCTCACTCGCATGGCTCACGGACTTTTTCGTTATGGTCTCAGCATTCATGGGGAAGGGCTATCTAAACTCGCTCCTCTTGACATTATTTGGAGCGATGCTCTTTTACAGTGCCATTGAGTTTCTCAAAGAGGAAAAGGAAAGCATAACGCTTGCAGAGGTCTCAAAACTTGCACTCCCTCCAATAGGGGTTGTTTTTTACATGCTACTATTTCTGGAATTGAAGGCTCCTAATATCCCCCTCTCTGAGGCGTATGCAAACATACTCCTTGGAGTGGCATGGTCAAATGCTGCCTTTCTCGCCATCTCGGCGGGATTCTTCTTCAAAAAGCTTATTCCCATGTACGAGCATGCAAAGCATATTTACTGGGGTCTTATCTTCTTCGGACTCCATCTCTTTCCATATCCTTTTTTCCACGATTTAACGTGGTATGGCCCCATAGGCTTAACTCTCTCCATGATCTTAATCGCCTGGCTGGTTTATTACATGGTTTCAATGGTTTCATCCGAGCAGTTCAACAAAATTGAAGTTCCTGAGATGAAGGAGATCAAGCTTGAAGAGGGCGTCCTTATAATTGGGAGCTCTGAATATGAGGAGATCAAGAGGATGCTGGAAGAATTTCCCGTCCTGGCATTCATAAGGATGATCAGGGATGTTCCGAGCACATGGAGGTACTATTTCGTGACCACGGCAGGGGATGAACGGGAAAATGCAATCTCCCCGACGGATCTGGGCAAGATAAGCGAGCTCTCCTATAGATACCTCAAAGCCACTGAAGAAAAAGGGAGGGGTATCATACTTATAGATTGCGTGGAATATCTCCTGATGTACAATGAGCTCAACAGCATTTTGAAGTTTCTGACAAAGCTTAGAGACTTCGTTAAACTGTACAATGGTACTCTGGTTCTGGTTATTGAAAAAGAGGCACTGGGCAAGAAGGATTACTCCCTAATCGAGAGACTCTTGGAGTGATCACCAGGGAACGCTCTTCCATCCCATCTTATACGCGAATATGTTCGCAAACCAGTGAATGAAGGGAGTTATCACTATCAAGAAGAGCACCTGCCCTGTCTGGAGGCTTTTGAAGGGATATCCCAAAAGCAGTGCCGCTATGAGAAAGCCCCACTGGTCGAGGCCTATGGCAGGATACCCCCTCGGTAAATTTGCCCTCCTCTTTATGAAGCTCCCCACCAGATCGCCGAGAAGGGCCCCAAAGGAGAGCGCAAAGCCGAGCTTGAATGCGAGGTTAAAAGAGCCGTAATATGAAGGTAATGCATAATATTGGATGAGGGATATCAAAATGCCGACGGTCAGACCGCCAAAGAAACCTCTCCATGTTTTTCCATCTCCTAAAATCCTCCTCCCATCGCTGAAGTTTTTTCCAAAGTCCATCGATGTCTTGCCTTTGAAGACTACCGGAGAGGCGTTTGCAAAATATGCCGGTAGAATGTACCACAAAGCCTCAACTAGTTCGTTCATTTAACCACCGCCTTAATTAAGCCTCCCTCACTTTTAAGCCTTTGTCTCGTTCAGCTTTTCCCCGAGGCACTTAAGGAGTTTCCTGAGGATCTCATCCTCATCGTTCTTGAGGAATATGGAGACAATTTTCTCAGCTACAGCATTTCTCTGAAGTGCAAACTCAATTCTTTCCCTTATCTTCATTGCTTCTTCACTTTCATCTCCTTCTATGGCGTCGAGAGCTTTTAAAAGGTTTTCACGGGTCTGTTTAACATCTTCCTCTATCTTCCTGTAGTATGCCTCTTTTCTCCATTCTCTTATGTTTTTTATTGCCGTGTAGTAGGCTTTCTTGTCCCCCGGTTTTTTAATCCTCTTTACGAGTCCTATATTTTCCAGCAGTTTCAATGCGGTGCTGACGTGGGATAAGGAGTAACCAGTTCTCTTGGCTATTTCCCCCAGACTCAGAGGCTCGTCTTCAAAGAAGAGAACTCCATAAATATAGCCGTAAAGTTCGTTTAGACCAAACCTCCGTGCCGTATTTGCGAAGTGATCCATCATTATTCTTTTGGCATCTTCCACACTCAACCTCATCCCTCCCCAACAATAAGCGTCTCAATATGTAAAATACCCTCTTTCCTTAAAAGCTCATTCGTAATATTTGAGAGTTCTTTCAGATTTTTGATTTCAATTTCGGCGATTATGTCATAGTCCCCGTAGAGCTTGTAAGCCTCTATGCTTGAAGGGATCTCTCTGATGGTTTCCAGGACATTTTCTTCATCCCCCGCTCTGGCGACTATAAGCATGAATGCTTTCATGACATCACCAAAAACCTTTTAAAGTTTCAAATATATAAAACTTTCGGAAATTTCCGAAAGTTATGAGAAATTTCTGGGGAGTGTTCATTATTGTTGAAGAAAGGCACTTAAGGGGTTGGATTAATTTAGGGATGAATCGTTCTCAA
>NZ_JBMXHE010000041.1:0-12203 GCF_053987695.1 Palaeococcus sp. (in: euryarchaeotes) | reverse complement strand
GGTATGTTTATACCCTTTCGTGAAAACAGTGCTCCTCCAACAAGGACCGTACACTCAAAATCCTCTTCTCCTACCTCATCCACCTTCACTACTATGAAGCCATCACAGAGGTAAAAGATGTCTCCCTTAGAAACGAGCTTCGGGAAGCCTTTGAACTCCACGGGGATTACCTCTCCATCTCCCTCAAGCTCTTTGGTTGTTAAAACAATTTTCTGCCCTTTTTTAAGGATCACAGAATTTCCTTTGATATTCCCAATCCGTATCTTGAGCCCCGGCAGATCCCCGAGAATTGCAACCCTTCTATCCAGCCTTTCCGAGACCTTTCTTATTATCTCAATCATCTTTTTATGCTCTTTAATAGTGCCATGGGAGAAGTTGAGCCTTGCAATGCTCATCCCCGCCTCTATCATCCGTTCAATTGTCCGCTCATCGTTGGATGACGGGCCAATCGTGGCTATTATCTTCGTCTTATGTCCGGGTAGCTTCATAGCCTCACCTAGGATACATACTCCGTTAAACTTAATAACGTTAACCATTCCGCAAAAATATTAATAAAAGAAGAGGAATACCAAAAAGAGGGGAGGTAATGAAAAAGAGCATAACAACCGCAGTTCCTCCAGAAGAACTCCTTGAGATTATCAAAAAATCGAAAGCCAACATCAGGATCAGAATAGAACACGGGGAAAAGTTTCATGGAATGCCACGCTGGAATGTGTTGATTGAAGGGAGCGAGGATGAAGTAGAAAAATTCATGGATTCTTTAAGGAAGGCGAGGGCGGGGGGTTAATAGAGCTTTCCTATTTCTTCATCTTTAAACTGTCCCTCCCTCTTTTCCAGATGCCGTTCATGCCACTTTCCAAAAAGCTGAAGCAGAAAATACAGGATAACTATAGCTATTACACCCGTCAAAATGTAGTTATCCGTTATATCCGTATTTGGGCTAATAGGCAACACCACCACCTAAATAGGGCCATGTTCTCCAAATATTTAAAGTTTACTGATATTTTAAAGCCTTTTTTTTTCAAAATATTTCTCTAAGAGAACCTTAATCCCGAATAAGAGCAAGAATAGCAAAATTAAGAGCAAAACGCGCTCGTAAGATATTCCCCCAGGGATGACAATTGGTGGACTCATATTCACCCCACCATTGTATTCTTAAATCCAAATTCCTTAACGAACTCGGCAGCTTTGAGCATTTCTTCATAGTTCAAGGTTCTATTTAATCCTTTCTCCCCTCTAGCTCTATAATCAGGATGATATTGGAACATGACGTTCACACGGACATCCCTCCCAAGATTTTCCCCTATCCACCTTAAAATTGGCCTAGTGCAACATTCGAGATGATTCGGGATGACTAGGTGCCTTATCAAAAGCTCGGCTTTATAATGATCCTTTGCAAGCAGAAAGTTTCTCGTAACAGTCTCCCAGTAACGAGGCGCCTTTGAGTTCTTGATGGCGCATTTATCATTACCCCACTTGAAATCACCCAGGTAAACATCAACCACACCATCCAAGAGCTCCATTGCCTCCTCGCTCATATACATATTGGAATTCCAGAGAACCGGGATAGGAACCTTCACATACCTTAAAACATCTAGAATAAAGGGTAAATTTGGTGTCGGTTCACCCCCGACGAAGTTCACATTTTTTGCTCCTCTGGCATATGCCACCCCAATTTTTATTCCTACTTCCTCGGGAGAATAGTGAATGCCAACACGCTGTTGACTTATATCCCAGTTCTGACAGAAAACACACCTAAAGTTGCATCCACTGAAGAATATAGTATAAGAAGGAACAAGCTCCGGTTCTTCCCCGAGATGGAGAAAATCGCTTGCAATTAAACTCTCCCTCACGCGACAGTATCCAATGCTCTCCTTCCTGTTTACACCGCATTTGATCTCGCATAGTTCACATTTTTCAAGAATTTTATTTGCTATGATGACCTTTAGGTCCAAGAGACTTTTTTCTGGATTCTCTTTAAACTCTCCTTCTCTGAGCAGCTCCATACCTTTTTTATGAAGCTGCCAGAGCTCCTCAAGAGATGCACCTTCATCAAATTCCACACTCACCTTTTTAGCTTGGAAAAAATTCGGCTCTTCATCTCCTTTAAGAATTGAAAAGTAGTGGGGAAGTGCCCTCTTAGCCTTCTCTATCTCACCAATATCAACTCTTTTGAACCACATACCCATCAAGTAGAAATGGGGAAAAAGTTCTTAAAAAGTTACGTTTATCCGGGTATTCTGGTTGTTGGTTTCGCGTTTGTAATCGGGCAATAATGCCGGGCTTGGAACTTAAAAATCATTCAACCACAAACCACAATCACCGGATGGACAATACTTAAAGAAGGAGAAAATAAAAGCAGGAATCTGCCATTAATGCTCAACTATGAACGTTGGCGATTGTAAAGTGTTCGTTATGAACATCCTAAATCACCAAAATTTTCGATAAAAATGGCTAAACAACAAAGTTTATTTGGCAGTTGGAGGTTAAATAAAAGCGTTTTCTCGAATCGGGGTGGTTAAAGTATTTTGTGAACTCAAAGCTTTTATATAATTTCACCTTTATGAAATACGGTGGTTCTATGAAAGGTTGGTGGGGAAAAATACTTAGGGTTGATCTAACCAACGATAAAGTCTGGGTGCAGGAGTATTCCCCGGATGTAGCACAAAACTTTATAGGTGGTAGGGGACTGGCGGCAAAGATTCTATGGGATGAAGTTAAGAACGTTGATCCCCTCGGTCCGGAAAACAAGCTCGTGTTTGCAAGCGGACCGTTTAATGGTCTCCCGACTCCAAGCGGGGGTAAAATGGTTATAGCAGCCAAGAGCCCATTGACAGGTGGTTATGGTGATGGCAATCTCGGTACAATGGCTACAGTTCATTTGAGAAAAGCCGGCTATGATGCTATAGTCGTTGAGGGAAAAGCAAAGAAGCCCGTTTATCTTTATATCGAAAATGATGACGTCGCCATTTTAAGTGCGGAGGGTCTCTGGGGTAAAGACACATTTGAAACAGAGAAAGAGCTTAAGAAGATACATGGCAAAAATGTGGGTGTTCTTAGCATAGGTCCAGCCGGGGAAAATCTAGTGAGGTATGCGGTTGTTATATCCCAAGAGGGAAGAGCGGCCGGGAGACCCGGAATGGGTGCCGTAATGGGAAGCAAGAAGCTCAAAGCGGTTGTAATAAAAGGAACAAAGGAAATACCCGTTGCAGACAAGAAGAAGCTCCAAGAGCTTTCAAGAGAAGCCTATGAGGCAATACAAAACTCACCGGCATACCCATTTTGGAAGAGACAGGGAACAATGGCTGCTGTTGAGTGGACCAATGAGAACTCAGCACTGCCAACGAAGAACTTTAGCGATGGAAGCTTTGAATTTGCCCGCTCAATAGATGGATACACAATGGAAGGAATGAAGGTCAGCCAGAGAGGATGCCCTTACTGTAACATGCCTTGTGGAAACGTGGTTCTTGATGCAGAAGGCCATGAGAGCGAGCTCGATTATGAAAACGTAGCTTTACTCGGTTCAAACCTTGGACTTGGCAAGCTCAATGAAGTTTCCGTTCTCAACAGAATTGCAGATGAAATGGGTATGGACACAATTTCCCTTGGTGATTCGATTGCATTCATAATGGAAGCCAAGGAGAGGGGGCTAATTGAGGAAGATGCACCTGTATTTGGAGACTTCAAGAAAGCAAAGCAGCTCGCCCTTGACATCGCATACAGAAGGGGAGAGCTTGGAAACTTTGGAGCCGAAGGTGTAATGAGAATGGCACAGAAGCTCAATGCACATGACTTTGCAATGCACGTGAAGGGACTTGAGATAAGCGGTTATAACTGCTTCATCTACCCTGCAATGGCTCTTGCCTTTGGAACGAGCTCCATCGGTGCCCACCACAAAGAAGCATGGGTTATTGCATGGGAAATTGGAAGCGCCCCAATTGAGGGTGAGAAAGCTCAAAAAGTTGAGTACAAGATCACCTACGATCCGGAGAAGGCTGCAAAGGTTATTGAACTCCAGAGACTTAGAGGCGGTCTCTTTGAAATGCTCACCGCCTGTAGATTGCCATGGGTAGAGGTAGGCTTAAGTTTGGACTACTATCCAAAGCTTCTTGAAGCCATCACAGGCGTCAAATACACATGGGACGACCTTTATAAAGCAGCAGATAGAGTTTATGCCCTCATAAGGGCTTACTGGGTCAGAGAATTTGAAGGGAACTGGGACAGAAAGATGGACTATCCACCGGAGAGATGGTTCAAGGAAGGACTTAAGAGCGGCCCGCATAAGGGACAGCATCTCGAGAAGGAGAAGTATGACACTTTGCTCTCAGAGTACTACAAGCTCAGGGGCTGGGATGAGAGAGGTATTCCAAAGAAAGAGACGCTTAAGGAGCTTGGCCTCGAAGAGGTTATCCCAGAGCTTGAGAAGGTTACGAAGCTTGAGTGATTTTCTTCTTTTCTTCTATCTTCAATGCGAAGATTGTCTTTTCAGCAAAATATCATACACCAACCCATTCCAAGAAAGTTTTTGAGTATATGGAAATATGGAAACTATGAACTAGCCAAAAATTGCAAGTAAAGACAATCTTTATCAATCGAAGGGAAATAATACATGCGGTGGTGTCAATGGTCAGGATCAGACTCATGGGAGCATTCGCCCACCTAGCAAAAGCAAGAGAGATTGAGATCAAACTTGAAAGTCCAAAAACAGCCGATGAGCTTTTGGAGGAGGTAATTCCCAGATACAATGAGTTTCATGACAAGATAATCTTAATAAATGGCAAACCTGCAAAGGGAAGCGCCCTTGTAGAGGAGGGGGATGAAGTTAAGGTGATGCCTGTTTTGAGCGGTGGTTAAACCGGTCGCAAATTAAACTGGAATCACAACAGGAACCCCCGAAAGTTTGTGAATGGTTACGGGGATTTCATATACCTCGCTTATCAGTTCGGGTGTCACTATCTCATGTCCACCTTTAGCCACTATTTCTCCATTTTTCATGAATATAAATTCATCAGCGAACCTGAGAGCGATGTTAACGTCATGCACAACCACCACTGCGGTTATGCCCTTCTCAAGGGAGAGCTTCTTTACCAAGTGCATGAACTCGAGCTGGCTCTTCAAATCAAGGTTGTTTGTCGGCTCATCGAGGAGAAGAACCTTAGCTTCCTGAGCCAGTGCCCTTGCTATAACAACTTTCTGGAGTTCCCCGCCACTTAACTGTTTTAACTTTTTCAAAGCGAGCCTTTCAATGCCCAGCATTCTTAAAACATTCTCCACGATCTTCATGTCCTTCTTGCCCACATTGAGTCCCATATGAGGCTTCCTCCCAAGGAGGACATAGTCAAAAACTGACATGAAAGTGGGATTGCTTTTCTGGGGAACATAGGCTATAAGTTTGGCAGCTTCTTCAGGCTTAAGTTCCTTTAGAGAAAGACCGCTTATGTAAATACTCCCTCTCGGCTTCAGAAGACCGTTTATACATTTGAGGAGTGTGGATTTTCCAGCACCATTTGGCCCCAGTATGGCAACTACTTTACCTTCTTCAATCTCAATATTAATCCCCTTCAGTGTGGGGATTCCGTTGTATGAGAATTCGACATTTTTGAGCACTATCATCTACTCACCTCCATCCTGACCAGGAGATACACAAAGAGAGGGGCTCCCATAAAAGATGTAATTATCCCCACGGGGAGTATCGTTGGGGATAGTATTGTTCTGGAGAAAGTATCCGAGACTAAGAGCAAAAGAGCACCTAAAAGCACCGAAGATGGGAGTAAAAACCTGTGGTCGCTCCCTATTAATAAGCGCACCATATGAGGACATATAAGTCCAATGAAACCAATTATTCCAACGAATGCAACACTCACAGCGGTTATCAGGGATGCAAGAAGTGTCCCCACGATTCTAACCCTCTCTACATTCACTCCCAAGGAGCTTGCTATATCATCACCGCTTTCAATGGCATTCAAATCCCAGCTTCTAAGTATAAAATACATGAGTGCCGTCCCCAATGTAATTCCGATTACTCCAATTTCTCTCCAAGAAGCCCTTCCCAGATCACCAAAGCTCCAGTAAACCATTGAAGCAAGCTGAATTTCATCGGCAAAATACTGGAGTAGTGTGGTTCCTGCCGTGAACATCGCACTCATTGCGACTCCAGCGAGTATCATAGCCTCCGGACTCAAACCTCTAAGGCTCGCAAGTGTTAGGACAACGAATACACCTAAAAGAGAGCCCAAAAATGCGAAAAGAGCTGTAGAATATGGATTGTTTAAGAGAATTCTTCCTGTGCTCTCTGCTCCTCCCGAGCCAAGAAGAAAAATTGCGAGTGATGCCCCGAACATAGCTCCATGTGATACACCCATCGTGAATGGACTTGCTAATGGATTTCTAAGGAGAGTTTGCATAGCAGCACCAGCAAGAGCCAATCCTCCCCCCACTAAAAGAGCCGCTAAAACCCTTGGGAGACGCATGTTCCATATAACCATCCCCGATGCTCCGCCACCACCACTCAAAGCTCTAAAAACATCTAAAAAAGACATATCATAAGAACCAAACCTTAATGCAACTATAACCGAAACTAAGAGGGATAAAATAAGAGTAAAATTAAAAAGTATCTTTCGCTTGATGTGTTTCCGATATGCATCTATCATATCATCACCTAGGGAGAGATGGGCAGTGAATAATTAACCGTGCCATTTTCTAGGTTTATCCGCCCGAATCCGCCGAATTGATGGGCTATTTCTTTGTAAACAGGTTTTCCTACGAGGAAATTATAAATCTCGTCTGCTTTTTTCTTTGGATCAACATCCTCAAAGCGCTTGGGATAAAGGACTTTCCCTATAAAGTAAGCATCCGCCACTGCTGTGCCTATGTTCGTTGAGTAGAAGTTGTAAGGTAGAACACCGTAGATATTGCCCTCCTTGAAAGCTTTAAGAGAGTTATAAAAATCAGGACTCTTTGAGTAGTCCTCCTGGATGAGTTTTAAACCTCCTTCATCAAGGAATATAAATTCCGGATTCCATTCGAGGAGTTTTTCCTTGTCTATGAAAACATGGCTCTGATTTATGCTCCCCGCAACATTCCTAACATTCAGAACTTTGAATGCGGGATAAGTAGGTTTGGTGCTTTCTATCCCGTGTGCCCCTTTATAGCCTATTCCACCAATATAAGCGGTTGGACTCTCTGCATTCTCCGCCCTCTTCTCCAAGTCATTTTGAATGCTCTTTATAAAGGATATGACCTCATTTGCCCTTTTTTCCTTTCCTAAAATTTTTCCTGCTAATTCAAGCGATTTAAAAAGAGATGCGTCCTCAAAAGTCTCCAATGTGCCGTAGCTCAATACAACCACAGGAATTCCCGTTTTTTCCTGAATATCATCCGCAGTCTTTGTGTCCACATATGTCATAAATATTACATCGGGCTTGAGATTAATGAGAGCCTCCAGATTTGGAAGCTTTCCCGGACCGCCGGGTCCTATAGAGGTAAGATTCCGAAGTTCAGGATGTGCCATAGCATAAGGTCTCCCATAGGGATATTTCTTTTCGAAATCTTCAACCCCCACTACCCTATCTGTAGCATTAAGATAAACAATTATTCTCAAAGCTCCTGGACCAGTAGCCACAATTTTTTCCACATTTGCCGGAACCTCAACTTCTCTTCCAAGTGTATCGACAATTTTAACAGAGTTAGAGGTATTGGTTTTGGTCTGTATACAGCCGCTTAGGGATGTTATTAAGAGCAAACCCACAAACAACGCCAAAAACCGCTTCATTTTTTCACCTCCACTATACCTCTCCCAATAACCGCATGGTAGCTTTCACCCGCACATTTTATGCAGAGGGGCTTTTCATCTACGTAGATAATTCTTGTAGACATTACGAGCTCTCCGCATTTGGAGCATCGAATGCTCTCAAAAATAGGTGCCTGTTCGATGGGAGGCACTTTAACCCTAGTTATAACAAACTCTTCTTTTGGAATCCCAAGCATCTTGTATCCCGTTTTCTCCCACACTTCTCCAAGCCTTCTCTTCTCATCGAAAGAACCCTCTCTCCTTTTTACTACCTTCTCAAAGAGTTCCATGGCTTCGGGAGGATAGTACTTCCTGAGTCTCTCAGCATCAACATAAATCCTTACACCTTCCCAGCTTCCACGTTTAACAAGTGTCAGTGCAGTTTTTCCAAGATCAAGATATATGAGAGAATTATTTCCAAGGGTGCATCCCGTGGCAACTTGAACTCCATCGGTAAAGCAGTTGTTTGTTTCCACTATAGCCAGAATTTCCTCCTCTATACTCCCGTTAAAACCCAATCTGCCAACTCCAAGCTCCTTCATGGCAACAACCGATGCCTTTATCCCAAGAGCAACGTAAGGACATATATGCCCGTGAAACTCTCTAGCAATTTCCAGCATGCTCTTTAAATCCTCCCTCTCTATCAGCTCATTAAGATTCTCCATTTGTATCACTATTTTAAAGAAAAGTAGCATCAGATATAAGCATTTTTTCATATTTGTGTTATCAACCAAAGGTTTATAAAAATGTGCATATGCACAAACTTTATATGTCATAAATTTCAACTATTTTCGGTGATCGAAATGAGGATAGCTATACCCGCTGAAGATAATAAGGGCCTGGAGAGTAATGTGAGCGGTCACTTTGGGAGAGCAAAATATTTTGTTTTCGTCGATGTGGAAGATAATCAGATTAAAGGAGCAGAAGTTGTTGAAGTCCCCTTCGATGAACATGGCCCCGGTGATTTGCCAAACTTTATAAAAGAGCATGATGGAGACGTTGTTTTAGCATATGGAATGGGAAGAAGGGCAATGGACTACTTTAACCAGCTTGGCATCGAAGTTGTTACCGGTGCTTACGGAAAGATCAAAGATGTAGTCGAGGCATTTATCAACCAAGTTCTCGAGGTTGACCCTTACTGGAAAGAGAAGATAGAAAGAGAGAAAGAGCACGAATGCAAGTGATTACTTTTTAAAGCACTCTGTTTCCTCCTCTTCCATTTTGATTATCTTTGAAAGAACACATTCCAGAGCTTTTAGGTCAGAGAGAACTTCCTGGAGTTTTAGCTTGTGCTCTTGAGAGTTGCTTTCCCTTAAAATCACTTCCGTCAGGCTCTTCAATGGCTTTACCTCTTTCTCGAGGATCTCCTTTGGCTGGTTCAAGAATTTTTCAAGAAAAGCAGGAATCGGTGTAAAGAGCTTTATCTTTCCATTCTTCCTGACGTTAACAAGATAATCTCGAGAAAGGCGAGTTAAAGAGGCCGAAACAGAGGAGCGACTTAGATTTGTTGCTTCAACTAAATCACTAATGGTTAGAGGCTCCTCACTTAAAAGAAGTATAGCATAAACCCTGCCATCCGTATGGGTGTATCCCCATCTTCTCATCATCCGTTCCACAATTTCGATAAATTTTCGGGTTTCTCTTTTATTACCCACCACTTTTTAGGCCTCCAATAAAGTAAGGCAAGAGGAGATATTTAAGCTTTTCTCAGCTAAATCAGATATAACAGATATAACTGTTATATCGAAAACTTTATACAGGAAAATTCCTAACCTACAATCGGAGGTGGAAGTATGGTAGAAAGTAAAAGAAATAGTGGAAACCAGCTCACAACTGCTCTAACCGCTTTCAAGCTTATCCTGGGTAATCCCATAGCAAGGGGCCTGATAAAACCATCTTTAAAAAAGTATAAGATAGAAGGGAGGGAGCTTCCAGGACTCTACTGGGCTCTTAGCATTTACGCGGGTGAAAGCATAAAATGTCCTTTCATGGTGCGTTTTCAAGCAGAAACAATAAAATTTCTTCTTAAGCTCGGCATAAAAGTTGCAAGAGGGGATGAAGAGGTAGTTAAAGAAGCCCTCTTAAGGGACCCACATATAAGAAGAGGCATCTGGGTCGTTCTTGAAGGAATAGCCAAGTATGGTGTAACGGTTCCTCAAAAACTGGCGGGACCTTTCTTAATAGTGTGGAACTTCACCAACATGTGCAATTTTAGATGCAAGCACTGCTATCAGAGAGCGGACAAACCATTATCGGGTGAGCTCTCCCTTGAAGAGAAGTTAATGTTGGTTGATCAGCTTGATAATGCCGGAGTTGCTGCTGTTGCTTTGAGCGGCGGTGAACCTACTATACACCCCGACTTTTATCGCGTTGTTAAAGAGCTCGCGGCCAGGGAAATTCACACTTCAGTCGCAACAAACGGATGGACATTTGCCAATAGAGAAAACCTTGAAAAGGCTGTGAGGCTTGGATTAAAGTATGTGGAGGTTTCCATAGATTCGGCAAATCCCAAGAAGCACGACGAGTTTAGGGGCATTCCAGGTGCATGGGAGCACGCAACAAAGGCACTAGAAAATGCTGTTAAGCTTGGGATAAGTCATGGAATGGCTGTGATCATGGACAAGGAAACCTTCGGGGAGATAGATGACATCCTTGATCTTGCGGAAAATATTGGTGTTAAACGTGTTATATTCTTCAATCTCGTGCCCACCGGCAGAGCAGAGGAAATGATAAAGACCGATCTGTCGCCGGAAGAGCGCGAGGAATTCATGAAGGAAGTGTATCATCAGATGAAAAAGCGGAAGCTGGAGATACTGACCACGGCGCCTCAATATGCCCGTGTTACACTCCTCGAATCCGGGGGAAAGAATGTAACGCCAGCTCACTTCTATATCGGGGAAAACAACGCAGTTAGAACCCTGGCCGAGTTTATAGGGGGCTGCGGAGCAGGAAGAATTTATGCGGGAATTGAACCCGATGGAACAGTTATACCATGCGTGTTCCTTCCCTTGCCCGTAGGCAATATTAGAACAAAGCCTTTCAAGGAGATATGGGAGACCAGCAGAATATTCAACCTCCTGAGGGACAGGAACAGCTTCACCGGTCAATGCAAAAATTGTCCATATAGAAATATTTGCGGCGGATGCCGTGCCAGAACATATCATTACACCCTTGACATCATGGGAGATGATCCCGGCTGCATAATAAACAAGCGTGTATGGGAGGACATAATGAAGCATGGAAAACCAACTGGCGTAAGTGAAGTCAATTGGGTTGATGAGAGCGTTGCCATGCGTCTTCCGGTGCTTTACGTCCCAAGCTACTATAGTGCCGTTGAGATATCCGGGGAGAAACTCATAGAGATGGAGAAAAGAGGCATCGAAGAAAGACTTCATGCCTGATCATATCCTTAGTATTGCCAAAGCAGAAAAAGGCTAAAGAAAAGCTTTCCCCAGAGTGTTGAAGATTTTGCTCTAAGTTGCTTAACGTATTTAAATGCTGTACTGTATCATCCTGTAATCTGTCGCTTCTATGGGCCTCTCGCGCTTATTGCCAGGTAGCTCGCGAGCAGGCTCATGCTGTCGCTGAAGTTGTGGACGGAGTCGCGGAGAAGCGCCAAACTCCCCGAGAGAAGTCCTCCCACAATTTCGGCTAGCGTTATAATTATGTTAAGTGCAATGGAGAAGAGCATCATTCCCTTTACCCTGTGAGAGTGATCCATCCCAACCCCTGGGGTGTTGTTCCGGCGGTCGAACGCTAAGACCTGTGTGGAAAAGATTTTTTATCTGAAGAGAAGTTCACTTTATAGAGGGATTTGGTATGGAGCGTCTTGAGTATCGGGCTGAACTCAGGTGGGACGGCAATGTTGGGAGTGAGGCGAAGGTGAGGGATTTGCGAAAATTACCTCTTTTTCAGAAGTTTTTTGAAAGTTCCAACCCATTAAAAAAGAGAAAAGAATATTCCTAAAATTCCGATTGTAATTGAGATTTTTATTCATGTTTGCCACTATATTTCTTTTGTGCCAACTCTTTTATCGTTTCATAAGTCTCAAATTCTGGAGCTAGAGCATCATAAGTTTTTAGCTTACCGAAAGATAAGATCTTTGCATCCTGACCCATAAATCCACCGTGAACCGGATAGACAAAGATTATTCCTTTCTTTGAGAAAAATTCATCCGCTTTCCTTAAAAACTCTCTTTGCTCCTCTTTGCTCAACTCCTGAGAGAAAACTCCCAAAGGCGTGTTTTTAGTTCCAGCCCAGTCAAGTACAGCCAAAATTTTTGCTTTGGGAAGCCTTTCCTTTATTTTTGAAACAATCTCATCCCATCTTTCTTCATCCAAGGCAAGATTTCTTACCTCTTCTACTGTTGGGGTAACAAGAACAAAGTCCAAATCTGGCGTATAATTAGGAAAGT
>NZ_JBMXHE010000040.1:0-7807 GCF_053987695.1 Palaeococcus sp. (in: euryarchaeotes) | reverse complement strand
GGCAGTAGACACATGCATAGGAGCAAATCTTATCAGGGATATTGTTTATCCCCAAGCTTTTGCCCAAGCGTCTTGAAGGGACTGGTCCAAAGGCTATCATGATATCACCAAAATTAGGTTGACCTAACAGGCTATAAAGATTTCTCTGTTTACGGGCATACTGTCAGGATGAGCAGTGGAGCGTTAACCGTCAAAACCTGTCAAAAAGAAAAATCAGATACTTACCTATTCTGAAAAGTCGATTGATTGGTGGAAAGTGGTATAAATCAGCGTTTAACAGTCTGGAGCTGGTTTTTTTAAGAACCTTAGAAAAGGACAAACAGAAACCGGTGTGTGTCCTTTGTGAAGTTAAGTACTGTCCAAGACGATAGCTCTTAAAGACTAATCGGCGAATCTCCCGTCATCCCTTGCCTCGGAGAGCTTGTGAACGTTCTTTTCGAGCCAGCCTATCTTTTCAACTTCTTTAATATCAAACTCTGGAACGTAAGGCTTTATGTCTAAGAGAGGCGTTCCATCCACTATATCGACGTCTTTAATGTGGAGTACATTCCCTTCAACTCCAAGGAGCCTCACTATTGAAATACCAATCGGATTAGGTCTGCTTGGAGCTCTAGTTGCAAAAACCCCATGCTCCTCATCATCCATATACGGCTTTACGATAAGCTTTCCCGGTGTGGCTAAGTGAAAGTGGTAGATTAGGATAATATGAGAGAATCTCTTAATGTCTTTCAGTCCCGGGACATATTTGGGCAAAAGTTCCACCCATCCTCTAACTCCAACAGCAGCAGATGGCTGTATTGGGACACCTTTTGGCTCTTTGAATGGAGTATGGATGATACCTATGGGTTTGTATGCTATCATTTCATATGCTATCATTTCAAAATCCCCCTTTATGAATTGGGAGGCAAAAGTTAAACATTTTTCCTTTCACTAACTCGCTCTTTGACTGGAATAACCAGAGGACTATAACTCTAAAAATTCACTGAGAAGCTTGAAAAATCGGGTCTTCTTTCCAGAGGGTGTTATAAATCTATGAAGAATGAGCTCATTTCTCAGTGTTTCACATTCTTTACCCAGCTTTTTACACACTTCTTGGAAGTCCGAGCTTCTGACAAGCATATGCACAATATCGTATCTGTTAAGGAGATCCGTGAAATATCGTTTAATCCACTCTTCATTAATTGAACGGAGAAAGAGCTCACCCTTTCGGGAGAGACGGTAATAAGTGTGGTGTTTATGCACCTCAAATGCCTTTTTGAAACGTGCTTTGCTTCTCTTCACAGCTGAACCAGAGTCCCGTTCTATCAATCCTGCTTCAAGGAGGTCGTTTATCGCATCCTTAATTAGGAACACATCCAGCTCAGTCATCTTGGCCATCATATTGGCGTAATCCACTCCAGCCTTTTTGAGATGGAGTAAGATGTAGAGATGAACTGGCAGAAGTTTAGTGCCTTGATATGAATCTTGGAACGCTTTCCCACACATCACCAAAACTCTCCCTCTTTTCTTATAAACCTAAAAAGATAGAGAACATTCAGATTCTTACTGTCACTGTTTATTCTTCTCCTGAACCTGCTCCCAGATGTTTTCAAAGTTCTCTACAATCCGCTGGAGGGCAAGTTTTAAGTCTCTTGTTCTTGTGAAGAACGCAACCTTGTTACTCTCGTCTCTTATGCGCAAGAAGTTGGGGCCCATTCTGAAAGCAGCTAGGACGTCCACATCTTTGAGCTGATTTATTATAGCTTTAAACTTTCGGGGATCACCATGCCCCTCTTCTTCCATGTCTTTGGCGCTGTTGTGTCTCTTTTCAAGGAGTTCGAATGTGCCATTTTCTCTCACCTCATAGATTGCGAAAAAGTCTGAATCTCCATAGTGGGCATCTATGAGCGTGTTATCATTTTCCATTCCGAAAGCAACCTTAAGCTTTCTCATTTCGATCCCTCCTTTTTAGGGTTACCTAACATTAGAATGATGCTTTATAAAATTTAGCCTATTAGAATACTGTTGGGATAAGGAGAGTACCCGTAAGAGAGACTATTATTAAACACGTCGCAATTATCTTGACAGTATCGTTAGGACGACCAAAAAGTTTAAGGTAAGCGAAACGTTTAGACTTTTGAAGGGATGCCAAATGGTGAAAATTGGGATTATAATTTGTGATCGCTACCGGACGTGCGCCGGGGGGAAGTGCTTCAGGGCTCTGAGAGAAAGGGAAGGTGCATTTAGCATCTACAAAGATGAAGAGGTTGAAGTTGTCGGTTACACCACATGTGGGGGCTGTCCTGGAGGAAATATTGAGTATGCACCCGCGGAAATGAAGAAAAATGGAGCCGAAGTGATCCATTTTGCAACTGGCTTTTTGGTGGGGTATCCTCCCTGTCCGTGGATAGATCACTTCAAAAAGTTCATCGAGGAGAAGTACGGCTTGAAGGTCATTCTTGGAACCCATCCCATTCCCCAGAAGTACTACACGACCCATAAAGCTCTAGGTACGTGGGATTCTCCAGAATGGGAAGAGCGTTTGAAATATGTCATGTGCGATGAAGAAACCCGCAGAAAGTATGATTGATTTCTCTTTAACTTTCTTTTCTCATTTGCATATTGATGTTCATTGAAGTCCTTCTCTTTTCAGCAACCTTTATAAATTCAAACGCCAGCGTCTGCACCTCAAGGTGAGAAAATGAGCCAGCGAATACATGCAAGTATGGTTACGAAGAGGAAGTACAGCTTCCATTATGGGATATTTAAGATTCCAGCATGGTTCTACTCATTCGTGCCCTTCAAGATAGCAACGGGAGGTGCCTCCATACTCCTTCCTCTCTATCTCCTCTCCCTTGGAGGTGGGGCGAGCGACGTGGGTGTTATGAACGCCCTCGCAAGTTTTGCATCCATGACGGGCACTCTGTTCTGGGGGAACCTCTCTGATAGGACTTTGAAAAGGAGGGTGTTCATAAGTCTGGGATTTGCAAGTACGAGTGTATTCTTGGCTCTCTTTGCAATTGTGGACAATCCCAGGGAACTAATTCTGGTTAACATGGCTTATGCATTTTTTCTCGCCACGACAATTTCCGTCCCTGTAGTTTTAGTCTTGCGGAGCGTCAGAAAGACTTATTGGGACTACGGCTTGGGCAAGTTCAATGAGATAAGTGGCTGGGGATGGGTGTTCGGTCTTGCAATTGGACTCACCCTTTCAAAATTCATCAGCATGAGCGCTTCATTCCTGCTTTTTGCTATCATAAGCTTCCCTTCAATCCTCATGGGCATGAAGAGCATCAGAGAGATACCCATTTACATTAACAGGGATGCAATAAGGACTTTCAGGAATACGGTAATTCAAAAAGCCCGCTATGCGCCGGGATTTGTACTCCACATGCCAACGAGAGACAGTTTTAAGAAGCTCTCAAAGTTCAGATCCCTCTATACATCTTTCTTTCTGCTCTGGATAGCATCCGGTCTGTACTTCTCCCAGGTGCCCGTTTTTCTAACATACAATGGCTTTACGAGGGAGGAGATCTATGCTATATCAATAGCGAACGCGGCACTTTCCGCCTTCATGTATACTCAAGTTGGAATTAAGCTAAAATCAAGAGAGAATTATGGCGTTTTAAGGAGTGGTTTGGTCATGAGGCTGGCAGCCATTCTCGCCATTCTGGGTGCGGTGTTCCTCTCAAAGTTTGCACTTCCCTTAGTTCTCCTCTCATACCTCCTAGCGGGATATTCCTGGTCGTTCATAAGCATCTCGGGCACTTCCATAGTCGGAAAGCTCGCTGGTGAAAAGGAAAAAGGAACCGCCATGGGCACCTACAATCTGGTGAATTCTTTGGGAATGATTGTGGGCAGCCTTTCAAGCGGCTTCATAGTTGAAAGCTTTGGATTTGCCAGCGAATATTCATTGGCTTTCATTTTTGTACTCCTGAGCATCCTTCCCCTTAAATCTAAAGCTCTATAACTTTGCCCGAATAGAGGGGTTCAAACCTCTCCCCGAATGCGGTCTTAAATCGTGCCGTTGCATCGAAGCCCGTGCAGTGCCCTGCATAAAATTTCCTAATGTCCATACCTTTGAATGTCTCTATAGTATCTTCTATGAGCTCCTTCTTAGCCCCCGCCAGGTGAAAGCCTCCAATTAATGCTTTTAGGGGCTTTTCTATAATTTTTTGAGCATGCATTGCTATATTCAGAATTCCACTGTGGCTGCATCCCGTTACGACCGCTACCTCCTTTCCCAGATCGAGAATTAATGAGATATCATCTTTAACCGGGTCTTTCGAAAGAGCCCCTCCCTCCAACTTATATCCAACAGCTCTATCCCAAACTTTTCGCTCTATTTCACCGCTGCTCCAAATTCCTTCCCTTATCTGAAAGGGATCTTTAACCAATATGAAATCTGCTCCCAGAGCTTCAAGTTCCTCTCTCTTGAATGGAATGCTTATATCTCTTAAATGGGGCTTTAAAGCCACTCTTTTTGTAAATATCTCCGGATGTGCAATAACCGGCAGTTTCCTTCCCTTTCTCGCCTCTAAAAGAGCCTTCAATCCTCCAGTATGGTCATAGTGTCCGTGGGTCAAGAAGAGATAGTCTATTTTCTTCGGGTTTATTTCAAGGGCGTTCATGTTTCTTAGCAGAACTTCGCCATCGACTCCTGTATCTACGAGAACCCTCATGTTCTTGTGCTCTACCAGCGCCGAAAAACCATGGGCGCCGAGAAGTCCCTTTTTAAATCCACTGTGGTTCTCCATAACTATTGTTACCTTCATGACATCACCACGGCTAAATAGTACGTTGGAGTTTAAGCATGTTTTCATTAGCTGGATACGAGTAGTTCCATTAATGTATTGTTTGGGTCTCGAAATACCCTCATCGCCAGCGTCAACAGACCTAGCAACATGGGGATTGAAGCGAAAAGTAAAAGTATATCATGGGCTAGAGATACATGGAGGGGTGGCAATGGAAATTAGTGAATTTAAGAAACTTGTGTCAAAAGCAGATGAGCTTCACCAGGAATTCGGAAAAAAATTCTCAAAGCTCTTCGAGCCGGGGATAACAAGCGATATTGAAGCATTAAAAGACATTCTACATGAGCTTTATGCTCTGGCTGATGAAAAATTTGGAACCTCATCCCAGATTTATAAAGGAGCTTTAATGTATGGACTTGAGAGGGATGCAAAGGAGCTCCAGAAGAACGAGCATCAGATGAAATTTAGGCTTGAAGAGGTTCTATCTGCACTGACTTCCGCTTTAGAGAGTTATAGTGAGAGAGCGAAGTTTAATTTAACATTCCAGAGGTTGCTCCAGTTTTACCGGGTTTATGATTATTCAGCTCATCAGGCAATTCAAAAGTTGAGTGCAGAAGTTGAGGGCTTAGTTTTAATTGGGAAAAGCGAAAAAGAGAAAAAGCTTCCAAGTGGAATACTTGACCGTATACAAAAGGTTGAAGAGCTTGAGAAAGATTTTAACAAACTCGTGAAATTCACATATTATCTGTATGCGAGTCCTTCATGGGTCCATAAAGTTGAAGAAGCTTTGAGAGAGTGGCATTCCATGGGATTACTATGGGTTGAGGCCAGAAATGTTGAGAAGAAAAGTGGTGTTGAGAGGGATAAAGCCCGCGAAATACTGGAAGGTTTGACGCTCATTGGTCTTGTGCAAAAGAAGATGAGAGGTGGTGAAGGTGTCTACAAACTCAGGGGTTTCGGTGAGGATAAGGGGAATATATAGCACAGCGCTTACGAAACTGCTCTTGGATAGGGGCTTCAGGATAAGCCAGCCCAGCAAAAAAATAGCGGAGAGGCTCAACCTGGAGAAAACATATGAGGAGTTCGATGTGGACATATACAACAAGAGGGATGAGCAGGGAATAGTTTTAGTGGGGACGAAAGTTGAAGAGGTCAAGAATATTTTGGAGGATGAGCTTATTGACGTTTTCTTCAGGAAAATGCCCTACCAGCTCTACGGGATATACAAGGGTATAGTGGTAAACAGGGATGAACAGTACATCTATGTGGATATCGGAGATGCGATAGGGACGGTTTTGATAGAGGAACTCCCCGATGCGGTTGAGGGGGATGAGGTGCTGGTGCAGGTTAAGAAGTACAATGTTCTGCCCCATTTGAGCGTTTTGCTCACCATACCCGGAGATTATGCCGTGCTGATACCCAAGCCCATTGGAGCACAAAAGCACGTAAAAATCTCCAGAAAGATAAGGGATAGGGAGGAAAGAGAAAGGCTCAAAGTTCTTGGACTCAGCATAGATCTGGGGGACTGGGGTGTTTTATGGAGGACTGCCTCCGCATATAAGGATTGGAACCTCCTGAAGGAAGAGCTCATAACACTCTCAAAACTCGCTGAGAAACTCAGGGAAGCGGATAACTATTCAGCACCGGCGAGGATCATAGAGGGAAGAAACATTTATGAGGTGGAGTTTGGAGGAGGGGCAAAGAGGAAGCTCGATGCAATTAGAAACGATGTTATTCCGACCATGGAAGGACACCATCAGTTCAAAGCCTATGACCCGGAGTTTAAATTTGCCGTGGAGATCGCGGAATCCATATTGGGGAAAGTAAAGAAGCGGAAAGAAATTAGAGATGGGTTTTTGGAGGCTGTGGTTAAGAGCAAAGGACCCAAAACGGGATGGCTCTTCCATCTGGAGCATGTGAAACCTGACGGTCAGAAAGCGAAAATCGGCCCCGGGGAAGTTGTGGAGGTTTCACTAGAGCCCCTTAGAGTTGTTATAAAGAGGCGCCTGAAGCCAGGAAGAGTTTATGATGGTCTTGAGATTCCAATTGAGTATGGAGATTATGCAATTACCGAACTCAGTGAAGGAAAATGGTGGTTCGTACATCGCTACTACACGAAGGAGGGTGAACTGAAAGGGGAATATTACAATATAAACAGTCCGATAGAGATTTATCCAGATAGGGCACGCTACATTGATTTGGAGATTGACATTGTAAGATGGCCCGATGGAAAGAAGGAGATAATCGACAAGGACGAGCTCACGCGACACTATGAGGATGGAATTATAAGCGAAAAGCTTTACAAGGCAGTTCTCAAGATAACCCAGGAGGTCTTTGACAAAATTGGAGAAGAGGACATTTTGGAGGTTTGATGCTTCCTTTTTATCTAATTTTTCAGTTCATGTTCTAATCTTTTTTCTTGATTTTTTGTGCCTTCATGTTCTTTCGATTTAAGAATTTGGGTTTTTCTCTGGTTTGGAAGTCTTTAGTAACTTTTTGTTATTGTTTAACGTGTTGTTACAAGTTTTCTTAAATTTTGTGACGAGTTTTTTTGAAGTTTTTGAATGGAAGAACCCTGGGCTTCTTTTACATGTATTCCCTGGGTAAATCAAATTTTTTGGAATTCTAAAGTTTTTTAAGGCTTTATTTCTCGTCTGGAGCTTTCCAAGAGTCTTGGAAATCCCGTGATCATTAATGTCCATGATGATGTTTGAGGCTTTTTAGGGTTTTATTCACTTGATATTCTAATGTAATGGGCTGAATTGGAAGATTCCCAGAGGACTTTCATTGGACCTCTGTCGAAAGGATTATAAGTTTTAAACCCTATACCCCTTCTGTTGGAGGTTTAGAGGAAGATTCCCCCAGGTTCCAATAAGACTCTTGGAGAATTGAAACGACGATGGGCTCAACGAGTATGCGACAATCCTCATTGGTTCCAATAAGACTCTTGGAGAATTGAAACATCTCGGGAGTTAGTAAACTGGATTATATCGACAATGTTCCAATAAGACTCTTGGAGAATTGAAACTGAGCTTTAAGCGGTTAGAGATTAAAACGCTTGAAGGGGGTTCCAA
>NZ_JBMXHE010000039.1:0-9760 GCF_053987695.1 Palaeococcus sp. (in: euryarchaeotes) | reverse complement strand
ATTCCGCCACAAGGAAACTCTCGGGATTGTTTTCAAGGAACATCAAAAAAATTCCCCTCGGATATTTCTCCCTGAAAGATCTGTGCTCTATGCGCATTATCTCGGGTAAATCAAAAAGTTTGGCTGTTCTAATGCTAACCAAGCTTATAGGAACTTTTTTTATTGTTGGGATATCTCTTGAGGAGATGCTCATATTTTAAGATTCTCCAGCTGTCTTTATAATTTTATTGTCAATCTCCACACCATCGATGTTGAGAAAACCGCGGAGTGTCTGAGGGAGATAGGTGCAAATCCCACCATGGGGTATGAGGCAGAGGTGGTATGTTGAAGTTGCAAGCAAAAGCCCGCACACATTCCTGAAACAGCCAAAAGAAAAGCTGTTTGATGTCGCTAAAGAGCATCAACTGCGATTTAAGTGTTCTGGAGTTCTGCAATATACTCCTAGAAGATCTTAACATCCACTCAAGAATATACCTATCACGGAAGGAGGGAACCTCTGTAATAATAAGGGGTAAGCGTTATGAGTATACCCATGATTTCTATGAGCTCCGCATTTATCGCAAAGAAAGTGTTGCAAAGTTTGCATTATCCATTGGATTTACTATCCAGAGAAAACAGGAAAAACTGCAGCAGTTTCTAGAGGCACATTCATACAACTAAAAGAAGTAACAATATTACCACAGGCTAGTGATGGTAGCGGGGGGAAGATTTGAACTTCCGACCTCCGGGTTATGAGCCCGGCGGGCACTCCTAGCTGCCCCACCCCGCTGCTCAAGCCCGATACCTACTAACTAATGAAGTCTTTATAAGTGTTGCGGTCATCCTCGAAATTGAGAAAAACCCTTTAAACCCCCATAGTATAGTGTAATTGGTGGTGATATGTATTTAACCAAAGAGGAGGAACTAATTTTAAATGGTGCTTATGGATATGCTCTCCAAAAGGCAATGGAGATTCTGGTTGCCCTTGGAGAAATTTATGGTGCCGATAGATTAATTCCAATAAAAAGCGCCCAGATTGCGGGAGTATCATATAAAAACATAGGAGAAGCAGGTATCGAGTTCTTGAAAGATTTAAGCGATGCAGGGGCAAAGGTAAGTGTTTACTCCACGCTGAACCCCGCAGGATATGGAGATGAAGAGTTTATGGAAAAACAGATGAAAATCCTTGAAATCTACAAAATGATGGGCATCGAGACCACATCAACATGCACCCCCTACTATGGTGCTAATGTACCGAAATTCGGGGATCATTTAGCATGGAGCGAAAGCTCCGCTGTTGTGTATGTAAACTCAATAATAGGAGCACGGACAAACAGGGAGGGCGGCCCTTCAAGTTTAGCTGCAGCAATAGTGGGAAAAACTCCAAATTATGGCTTTCACATAGAGGAGAATAGAAAAGCAAGCATCATTGTAGAAGTTCAGGCAAAGATGGAAAACTTTGCAGATTACAGTTTTCTAGGTTATTATCTCGGAAAAATGCTAAAAAATGATGTTCCATACTTCGAGGGACTCAAACCCGAAAAGGTAGATTTCTTAAAAGAACTTGGGGCTTCAATGGCTGCAACGGGTTCAATAGCCCTCTATCATGTGGAGGGAGAAACACCTGAGTATATGAACGCAATAGAGGATAAACTCGAAAAGATTCAAATTGGTGAGAAGGAGCTCGATGAGGTGAAGGAGCGCTTCAATGCCGAGTGGGAAGAAATTGACGCGATTTTGATAGGGTGTCCTCATGCTTCTATACTGGAGATCAAAGAAATTGCAGAACTCTTGAAAACACGAGGGAGACCTTTAAAGATCCCTCTAGTCATAACTGCGAGCAGGGTTGTTAGGGATCTAGCACATGCACTTGGATATCTTGATGTAATAGAACGCTATAATGGGAGAATTTTGGTGGATACATGCATGATAGTATCTCCAATTGAGCTCTGGTACAATGGAATAGCCACGAACAGCGGAAAGGCGAGCTTTTACTTCTCGTCCAGTGGTCTCAATGTTAAACTCGATAACACGGAGAAACTCATAATGGAGGCTCCCTAAGGTGATGGTGATGATTCTGAAGGGAAGGAGAATTACAAAGGGGAAAGCAAAAGGCATCGCTTTAGTGTCCAAAAAACCTCTATCGTTCCTTGGAGGAGTTGATCCGAATACAGGGGAAATTAGAGATGCAGAAAGCGACATAAGGGGTGAATCCGTAAGAGATAAGATCCTCGTTTTTCCACGGGGGAAAGGATCCACAGTTGGTTCTTATGTTATATACCAGCTCAAGAAAAATGGGGTTGCTCCCAAAGCGATAGTAGTTGGGGAAGCGGAGACTATAGTTGCCACCGGCGCAATAATAGCTGAAATACCTATGGTGGATGGAATTGATGTAAGCAGGATAAAAAGTGGACAGATTATTGAGGTGGATGCTGACAAGGGAGAGATACGGATAGAGGAATAGGTATTTAAATCCTCTTTCTAAACTTATTCTAACGGTGAGAGAAATGCCTAGGGGAATTTATGAGTGTATAGACTGCGGGCACAGGGAGGTTAAGGACTCAAATGATGCCGTGCTTGGTGGAGCATGCCCAGAGTGTGGAGGGGACATGGTTCTGGTGGGCTTTGAGCTTGAAAGTAAGGAGATAGGTGGAGAAGAGACCAATACAGAGCTCTACACAAAGCTCAGGGAGTTCTACGACCTTGGAGAGATGAAAGTCGAAGGAAGGGTAACGGCCTTTGAAGTCCTCTCGATTAAAGAATGGAATTTTGAAAGAGTTCTGCGGGAACTGGAAAAGCTCAAATACTGGGCAGCTCTTAAAAGGCGTAAGGACAAGGTTATTCTCTATGTATTCCCTGCTCAGCCTATTAAAAAAGACAACCCGTTTATAGGAATAAGCCTCTTTATAGCCACTGTGATAAGTACGTTTTTAGCAGGTTACTGGCTTTCTTCAAGCTATGTGGCGTTCTTAAATGAGTACAACCTGCCGGGTATAAGGAACATATATTTAAACGCACTCGCATTCTCTATAAGCGTGCTCGCGATTCTGGGAACCCACGAGATGGGGCACAAAATAGCGGCAACAATCCATGGGGTTAAATCGACTTTCCCATATTTTATACCATTTCCAAATCTCCTCGGGACGCTTGGTGCCGTTATAAGGGTTAAATCCCCAATCCCCACGAGAAACGCGGCTATAGATTTAGGGGTAAGCGGTCCCATAGCAGGTTTTTTGGTGGCAATTCCTGTTTCGATAATTGGATTGAAACTCTCCGTAGCACTTCCAGCGAGCATGATATCCCATATCGGAGAAGGGATATACTTCGGAGAAAACTTACTATTCATGATAATCGAGAAAGCCTTCTTTGGAAATGGTGATTTGGTAATCCAGCTCCATCCCGTTGCTATCGCAGGCTGGGTTGGGATTTTGGTGACTTTTCTAAATCTAATACCCGCCGCTCAGCTTGATGGAGGACATGTCGCAAGGGCATTCATGGGAGAGAAGCTTCACTACTACTTCACCATGGGAATAGGACTTTCACTCCTTATATTGAGCGCTTTCTGGCCTGTATGGGTGCTCTGGGCTTTCATAATACTCATATTGGGTAGAGCTGGAAATCCGGGAGCCCTTGATGAGGTCAGCCCCATAGGAAAGAGACAGATACTCCTAGCTTTGATTGTTATTGTAATATTCGTGCTCTCGGCTACGCCCATACCCATAAAAACTAGTATAAGCTAGAATTTTGCAGAAAATTTAAATTCTTCTTCTTTCCTTTAGAATTTGCTCAATATCGTAATAAATGGAATCTCTTGATACCTTGAATATCCTAGCGATTTCCGAGATGTTTAGAGCCTTTGGATTATATTGGAAGAGTCCTAAGGCCTTTGCAAGGAGCTCCCTTCTCTCCTTAACTCCCAAGAGATGCAGTTCGCTTTTTTGTGTAGGGACATTGTAAACAGCAACTCCGACCGCATAGTGCCTCCTTGTCACGGGCATGGTATAAGTCCCGAATTCGAAGTCCACCACCTCGTAGTAAGGTGTTAGCTGGGAGTTAATCTTCTTTTGGACATTTTTTAAAGCGTCTTTCCTACTTTTACCGGAGGAATACTCTGCAATAATGCCTTTATGTGCTAATTCGGTACTGTTCACGGTTAAAGCCAGGCTCAGGTTCATAAATGCACCAAAACTCAAGGAGATCCTCGATTTAATGATTTTGCCCGGTTTTGATGAGAGTTCCTTCTTTGAATTTTCTCTAACACATTTTACACATTCTTCAATATTTGAAGATTCACATTGTATAACAACCAATTCCATGCGCCCACCCCAGGATTGGGGATTAATCACTCAAATTTGAGGGGAAAGATATATATAATATTTCTGCTCTAAAATAATATTGAAATGTCTCTTTGGAGGTGTTAAAATGAAGAGGAAAGCACAAGGAGCAATTGAGTATCTGTTTATGATTGCCGCGGCTTTGATTATAGTGGCTATAGTGATAAGATACTTGAGGACTTCAGGTGGAAGTACAGGTGAGACGATAAGCTCCGGTCAGAGCGCCATCACCAGCAAACTCAGTGAGGAGCTCAGCAGTGCGCTTGATTGATTATTCTCTTATTTCCTTTCTATTTTCTGAGAATGATATCTTCTACTAAAACGATTCCCCTGAATTCTATAACATATGGTTGCCCACTTTTTACATGGGTTTTAACTGTAATCGTTTTGACTTCGTTTTCTTTGAAGGCTCTGGCTGGGGCTCCGTTGATGAAAACTTCGGCGTTTCCAACTCCTACTATCCTTACTTCCTTAAAGTCCCTCTCTGGAATGAAGAATACGTAGGCGGTATCGTTTTTATATAAATTTGAAAAAGCTCCGTTAAACTCTTTTTTTACTATCCCTTCCACAATGGCAGGGTGTCTAAGTGTAAACCCATATACAAAATACTTCCAGTCCTCGAAGTTTCCACCGTCTATAACTCCTTTTCTGAGGGAGTAGTACCCCTCCATGCACTTGAGAGCCCTTGGATTGGACTCATTCCACGTTTTCGAGAGGTTAAATACCCATATTCCATCTCTAAACAGTATTAATGCCCTCTTTTCTGTAAAATTAAGGGGATTCAAAGTGGAATGCTGAACGTCGCCAAAACCCCTTGAGTCTATGTAGACGATACCTTCATCCGGCACTTCTTTGGTTATCGCGATCTTCTTTCCAATCATCGGGGGTATCCACCATCCAGAATCCTTGAACGTTGAAACGTATACCTCGCCAACGTTCATCCGCCTAATCTCGGAAAAAACTTGAAGGGCTGTACCGTCTACGGTTGAGCAAAACTCTCTTGAATAGTTCATCACGTTAACGTAAAACAAAGGAACGAGGAGAACCATTGCAAGCGATGCCCCTATGATTTTCTTTCTCCTACCAATTTTCAGAACATCCGCCAGTCCCCTGCCCGTGAGGATGGGTAGAAATGGGATTATCAGAACGTAGATGCGCTCGGAACTCCAGATGTTCGAGTAGAAGGGTATAACAACGTGAAGCCAGATTTTATTGGCTATCAGGAAGAAGGCGTAGAGAACCGTTAGCAAAACGGCCCACGCTTTGAGGTTCTTCCCTCTGAGGGAATAATAAACGCCCACGATGAAGAACGGGAGAAGTATTAACTGACCGTTCGTTACGAAAGTTTCTTTGAGTATATAAGTAAGCCATTCCGGATTGTCCTTAAATGCGTATGCTGGGTTTCCAAAAATTGGTTTCGTGTGAGCAGCAACATTAACGCGGATTGGATATTCAAGTATGGAATACAAAAGGAAGCTCCCTACCCCCTGAACCACTAAAAGCCTCCATGCTCTTTTCCAGTTAGTTCTTGATAAAGTTAAGAGCACGACCAAAAAGCCGGCGTACGCTTCGAACATAAGATATGGATACGGATGCGTTATGAGAAGTGCAAAACTGGCCAGTGTGGCGAGCACATAGGCGTTACCAGTATCCATGTCAAGGGCAAGAATGAAGGCAGAAAGGGCCGCGAGAAAGAGGTAGTAGGCGTAGAACATATGGAGGAGGGAGTAGTTCAGGTAGTAGTAGTACATTGACGTGAGTGGCATTGCAATTGCGGCCAGAGCGGCGACTTTTCCGTCTTTAAAGATTGCCTTGGCGGCCGCGTACGTTCCAAGCGGAAGCAGGAGCCATGTGAAGAACTTGATGACCATCATCGCAAAGGGAACTTCCACGTTGCTCGCAAGGGATATCCATGCCACGAGAGAATGATAACCAGCTGGATACCTTATGATACCTTTGATTACAGTTTCATTAGATATAAAAACCGTTTCCTCCCTGAGGATTTCCCATGACTTATAAGCGTGGAAGAGTGCGTCACTTCCCACAGCCCCCGGATAAGAGGGAATCCTCAAAAATGGAATCTTTAAACAGGCCGAGAGCAGAAGAGACACCGCTAAGAGGGTTCTCTCCATCGAGGGAATCCTCCTCCAGAGCAGGATTAGGGGTTTTCTCTCCTTCCTACTAACCCAGAGAAAGAGTATCGTTCCATAGATTATGGGAATCGAGAGTTTTAAGCTTAGGTGCGCCCAGCTGAGGACGTGCATCGTTATTATAACGACCGCTGAACCAAATGCTGGGGCAAGTGCCAACCTTAGTCCCGGATCCTCGATTCTAAGGAGCATCAACCCTAGATACCACACCACGAAAAACGAAAAGTATGGATTTATTAATCCTAAAATGGGGATTATGACAAGCTCTAATCCTCCCCAGCTGATATTATGAGCTCCCCGCATTTAAGGGTCACCTCCGTGGTTGAGACGTTAACAATCTTTCCGTCCGACTTAACTTTGAAATCAACATCCGACAGGTAAACCGTGAAGTTCCCCTCGTCTTCCGCCTTCAGTCTAGAATTCCCCCTAAGGAAAACGCCCTTGGAGGCTAGCTTGAGCGTGATGTTGGTTTTCTCCGGGAACCGAAGTGTTATTGAAGTCCCGTTTTCGATAGCTATGCCCTCAGCAATTTCATTCCTCCAGCGCTGGGTTATGATGTAGTTGCCGTGGACGTTCTCGATTTTTGTCAGGATATCACCGGAGGATGGAAAGTCCGAGGGATACACGTATCCAACTGAGACGTTGTTGACGTGAATTCTCAGCTTGCCGAGGAATGCATCGAAGGAGACGTTCTTGGGGTTATTTGCCTTCCTGAAGAGCGTTATGACGTCACCCCTTCCGTAGGATTCGGAGAACAGGAGGGTGTAGTTCTGAAGTGAAACCCTTTCGAGTTTTCCAAGGGTACTTTCAAAGATTTGTGACTCCTTCATAATCGTATACGCCCACGTGCTCAGCAGGACGTAATCGCTTTCGTTGAGAGCCTTCCAGAACAGACTCGCGTTTTCCAAGTAGATTATCCCAAAAACATCCAAGTAGTAAGGGTGGATTGGAAGGTGGAGGTAGTAGGCGTTGAAGGGGTTCGTTACCAAGTACGTGCCGTTGGCGAGGTTGTTCTCGGCTATGTAGCCCCCCACGTCCTTTCTGAGGTCTTGGCTGTGAGTTGCCCAGGCGAGGCGTAGCTTTCCTTTTGGATAGTTGTAGGCGATTCCAAAGGCAAGGGGGAGCATGAGGAGAAGCATTATGAGAACCGTTGCGGCAAGCTTTTTCTTGGATTTAACTTCGAGGAGCGCGTAGAGGGCCGTTACATAGAACACGAGGAAGAACGGGTAGAGAAACCTCTGGTTGGGGACGATAGGAAAGACCAGAAAGTACATGAGAAAGCTCATCAGCAAAAGGCCTTTAAGGTACTCTGGGGCGTTGAGCTTTTTCCATCCTGCCCACGCTATAAGTATGAAAGCGAGCAGTACGAGCGGGGGGAGGTTGAAGATGATATAGTTCTGATGTCCTGACGTATGCAGATTGTCAAGGATTCCGTAGGTGTAAGTGAAGGGGTTTATTATTGGAACGTACCTTCCACCTTGGCTGAGGTACGTCTGGGAGATGTAGTTCCTTGAAATCCCAACCCCGAGGATCCCCTCCACGATGATCTTGGGAAGCAACAGGGCGAGGGCCAGCTTCAGCTCGACTTTTAGGTTCTTTATGAGTATTAATAAAGTCCTCAGGAGGGCCCTGACGTAGGAAACCCTCGTAACATACAGGGTTATTACACCCCATATCACCAGAAAGAGGCCGACGGAGATAAGCTGGAGGGCATTGGAGATTTTGTAGATGCCCGGTACTATTAGGATGTCCCTCAGGTAATTTGAGGGATAAGCCACTATTATCCCCACGACGATGACCGCTATAATGGCGTACGTTGCAAGAACGATGAATATCTGAGACCTGTTGAGGAGGAGCGATGCCGCCCTCTCAAGGTAGCGCTTAGTTTCGGGGTTTATTGAGAGGATTATGATGAGGTATAGGGCGACGGCATAGGGGATTATCGTGAACTTGGAAGTGGTGCCGAGGCCCGCCCAGAAGAGGGACAGGTAAGCGTGCTTGGTTTCCTCTCCTTTGAAGTATTTGACGAAGTGGTAGAGCGAGAGGAGCGTGAAGAGTTCTATTGAAGTCTCGTGAAACACAAACGAGTTCATCTGAACCATGAGAGGATCCAACGTTATGAGGAGGGCAAAAATCGTCCCGAGCTGACGGTTTTTGATCTCTTTTCCAGTGTAGTATGCGACCAGCACGGCGAGCGCACCGAGGAATACGGAGAGGAGGCGGCCAACTATGTAGCTGTCCCCGAAGATTCGGAGCCACAGTGCTAAAAGGTAATAGTAGAGGGGAGGGTGAACTGCAAAGATATCCCTGTATGGGAGGACTCCGTGGTTTATGAAACGGGCTATCAGGAGATACGTGCCCTCATCGTAGTCAAAGTACTCGTTCATCCCGCCAAAGAGCCCATAGATTCGAGTTCCTAAGTATAGGAGTGCAATCAGCAACCCGATTATAGCATCTCGTTTGTTTCCCATGACTCTCATCTCTCTACCCCATTGGATAGTGCCAAACATTTATTTTAAGCTTACTGTATCTTTTTTAGTTTTCTCCAATTTTATAAATTCCGTTCTCGTGCCTCTTACAGCGGGAAAGCTGGGGGGATAGTCATGTCTCACAAGTCTGCTGAAATGTACGAGCTCAAGAAGAATGTTGAGGAGCTGAGTAACCCTTTAGAGGTGATTTGCCATGAGGAGGAAGGCCCAAGGTGCCATTGAGTATCTGTTATCTGTTTATGATTGCCACAGCTTTGATTATAGTGGCTATAGTGATAAAATACTTGAGGAATACCGGAACATCAACCGGTGAAGTGGTTAACCAGAGTGCTCAAAAATTAACAAACCTTACAAACGAATCCATACAAAATGCTACAAAGTGATAAATTTTGCATAATGCACAACATATTTTTGTTTTTTATTATTCACTTTTTCTGATCACCCCCCGCCTCAAAGAAAATGGTAATATTATAACAAGTGCCAGCAAAGGGCGCTACTTCTCCCATGCCATTATGTATACTGTACATGGGAACTCATCGGGAGATATCGTTTTTCCATTTATTTTATTCTTCCCTTTATCCTCCGGGAACTTCCAGGTTGCTGAATGCCCCGTGCAGAGCTGGACTTTTACTTCTCGGATTCTATTTGAATCTCCATTTGCATTGACATACACTTTATACTTATTCGTACTTGGATAATAATGCAAATTAACTGAGACATAAAAGTCACAAGTTGACTTTGCTTTGCAACCTTCAGGGTATTTATAAACAATCCATGTAACTGGATGGTCATACCCCGGTTTCTCAGG
>NZ_JBMXHE010000038.1:0-5138 GCF_053987695.1 Palaeococcus sp. (in: euryarchaeotes) | reverse complement strand
ATGGCTTCAAGCTTTAAAGAGCACGGGAGTTTCGATGTTGCGATAGTAACGGGAAGTGTATCAACCCAGAGGGATTTAAACCTCCTCCATTTTGCAAGAAATCACTCAAACTATCTGATAGCTCTTGGCACGTGTGCAACCCATGGGGATGTGCAGGGAAGCGTCGAGGGCAAGATACGGGAAAAGCTTGAGAAAGTTTATGGAACAAAGGCAAATCCTATGAAAGCATTGGACTCAAAGCCTATAACGGAGTATGTTGCCGTTGATTACGCCCTGCCCGGGTGCCCCTATGACAAGGACGAGATTTATCAGGTACTCATGAATCTAGCCAAAGGTGTCGAACCACCCAAGAAGGACTATCCTGTCTGCATAGAGTGTAAGCTCAACGAATATGAATGTGTTCTTGTTAAGAAAGGAATACCATGCCTCGGTCCTATAACACTTGGAGGATGCAATGCCGTGTGTATAAAATCGGGCATAGGATGTATCGGATGTCGGGGCCCGCTGCCAAAAGATGCCAATCCGGCGAGCGAGTTTGAGATTCTCAAAGAGCTGGGCTACGATGAGGAGTACATAAGGAGGAAGTTCAAGACCTTTGCGAGGGGGGAGCTGAGATGGTGAGCATTGAGATTGAAGCCTTCACGAGGGTTGAGGGAAACGGGGGAGCGGAAATAATCGTGGAGAATGGCAATGTAAAGGAGGTCAGATTAAAGATATTCGAAGGGCCGAGGTTCTTTGAGCTCCTTACACTTGGCCGCAATTACTGGGATGTACCCGATCTCGAGGCTAGAATCTGCGCGATATGCTATTTAACGCACTCTGTTGCATCCGTTAGGGGTATTGAGAAGGCTCTAAAGGTTAAGCCCACGAGGGAGATTGAACTATTAAGGGAGCTGGGACTTCTGGGAGAGCTGATAGAGAGCCACGCCCTCCACCTTTATCTGCTCGTTGCCCCTGACCTCTTCGGATATTCCGATGCATTGAGAATGGCTAGCAAGCATGGGGAAATCGTCAAAGAGGGAATAACCATAAAGGCATTTGGAAACCACATAAGGGAGCTCATAGGCGGAAGGGAAATCCACGGAATAAATATAAAACCCGGAGGATTTGGAAGATATCCAACCCCGGAGGAGCTTGAGAAGATTGAAAAGCAGAGCAAAGCTTTGATGAGATTTGCAAGGAGAGCCGTTGGAATATTTGCCTCCCAGGAGCCGTTCGGAGCAAAGGTGAAGTATCATGTAGCCACCGATGAGTATCTAGTTGGTGAAAAGCTCATAGCTTCGGATGGGGATTCCTTTGACTACAGGGAAAAGATTGAAGAGCGCTCCCTTTCGTACAGCTTTGCAAAACAGAGCCTTTACAAGGGAGAAATCTTTATGGTGGGTGCACTCCCAAGGCTGATGCTCAAGAACGAAAAGCTCACCCCAATGGCAAAGAAGCTCTTTGAAGATCACAGAGAACTGCTGGAACAGGGATATGTAAGCCTTAACAATCTTGCACAGGCAATAGAGCTCATCTACGCCTTGGAAAGGGTAAAGGAAATTACAAAAGAGCTCCTTGATAGGGGTATCGACGGAGAGAATGTTCCCATAGAAGTGCAGGAAGGAGAGGGCATTGGGTATGCTGAAGCGCCCAGAGGAGTTCTGGTGCACCACTATAAAATTGACGAGAAGGGTAACATAGCCTACTCAAATATAATAACACCCACAGCATTCAACCACGCCATGATGGAGCTCAGCCTGTACGAAGAAGCAAAGAGGAACTATGGAACATTAGATGAAAGCTCTTTCATTCAAAGACTTGAAGAGACCGTTAGGGCATTTGATCCGTGTATTTCTTGCTCCGTCCATGTTGTAAAACTCTAACCTCTCCTCTTTTTTAGTTATGCTTATATATCTCAAACTCCATAGATTCTTCGGTGGGACTCATGGAGGAGTTTCTAAGCGCAGTTAAAAAGCTTAAGTGGGGGGATACGGTACTTGTGCAGTACCCATCACACTTCTTGAGTGAATATCTCTTCCTGACAATTTACAAATACGCCGAAGGAGCAGGAATCCCTGTATGGGTTGATGATGTGCTTGACTCCCTCTACTCGATAAAGAAAAGGCTTGAGCTTGGAGGGATCGATACCTCATTCTTTGAGAGGATATATGTGGGGAAGATTGGGGGCAGGAGAAATGTGGGGAATGTTCTCGGGCAGATGCCCTTTGCACATGAGGGGAGAATTCTGGTGGAGAACTACAAGAAGATACTTGAGCAGTCCACCAAGAAACTCCCGAAGAGAATAGACATTTCCCTGGGCATGGATGAGCTCTTCCTCCTTTGGAATAATCAAACTGAAATTATAGGATTTATAAAAGAGCTCTCGACATTTGTAGGAGAGAAGAATAGAACAGCGTACTATCTCATCAACAAGGATGCACTCTACCATGCTGTCGTAAACCCGCTCCCACTTATGCATCAGATGGCCAGTGTAGTCCTCGATTTAAAGCCTATGGGCACGAAAGCAGAGGTGAATATTCTGAAGGCATCAAACCTCGAGCTTCTGGGGAGGAAATTCGAGATAAAAATAGAGGACATCCTCAGATGATGCATCGAAATCTATTTATCCAATGGCGTCTAAAGGGATAGGGGTGAATAAGTTGGAAGAAAAAAACGTCCTCTTCGGTCTTCTTAATAGGGTCAAATTTGGTGAGACGGTTTTGATAGAGAGTGATGCATCCTACATCTCCGAATTTATGGTTCTCGGTATCCTGAAATACGCTAGGGAGCATGAAATTCCCGTTGTTATAGATGACAACTTTGACACACTCCACCTCATAAAAATTCATCTCGGAATACTCGGAATTGAAGAGGACTTTAAAGATGTCTATGTCATAAAGACGGGAGGAATAATAGATGTTGGAAATGTGGTCGCCAGAGTGTCTCTAAGCTCCGAACCGACATCATATGTCCTGAAATATAAGAAAGCCTCCCAGGAAGTGTTCAAAAACATCGAAAAATCCATGAATATAGTCTTAGGTTTGGAAAAGCTCTTCTATTTCACAAAAGAGCCTGTGGAGTTCTACACGCTTATAGGAAGCATAGGGAGTTTTATAGGAAACAAAAATCGAAAATCATTCTACATATTGAACAGAAAAATTGCGGAGGGTGCCCCCATAAACCCCCTGCCCGAGCTTGAGAGGATAGCGACAGGAGTTATAGATGCAACCCCCTATGAATCCTCGGCTTCCCTGAGGCTCAAGAAGTTTGGAGATATAGACCTCGTAGGAAAATCCCTTATAATGAACATGAAAGACCTTGTAGGGTGAACCCATTGTCCTTTTTGAAAAGGCTCTTTAGGAGATCCGGTGAAATTGCGTCAAAGAAACCAGTAGGAAAGTTTAAAGTTGATAGTGTGCTCGATGATGGTGCAATATCGGGAGAAGTCCTCGATGGGATCATATACTCCGGATACAAACTCAAACCCAAAGGCAAAAAAATAGTGGTTCCAATAATGAAAATCATGCGGGGAAAGGAAGAGATAGAATTTGCCATAGAATACGACAGGGTTATCCTCCTCCCTGAAGATAAGCTGAAGGTTGAAGAGGGAGAAATTCTGGAAGTTTATGCATCATAATTCCTCGGGTTCCACGACAACATATGGTCCCTTGCTGAGCCGCTTGATTTCCTCCTCCCTCAGGAGCCTGCTCTTAACCTTCTCCCCTACCAAGGCACTGTGTCCAAAGGGATCCATAATCCTTATGGTCAGGGGCTTTTTGCCCTCTTTAACCTCATGAATGTATTCCAAAAGTTCATCGACTTTTTTAACTGCCTCCTCATCTCCATCCTCAAGCTTAAAACGCCTCGTCATGAGGAGTGTTTCCCTAACCCTCTCTAACAAACCCTCAGCATTTGTTATAAACCCCTGGCTGGCAGGCCCGGGCTCGATTTTGACCCCAATCTCCTCCATTTCAACGGTGCCGCTTTTGCTTCTAATTACCCTTGTGAAAAGGTCTTTTTCTTCATTTATCCTTACTGTATACAATCTAGGCTCCTTCTCTTCAAGCATCATAACATCAGCATTTCTGTATCCACATTTCTCACAGATTATAGTCGACTCCATAACCTTTCCAAAGTATGGAATTTCATGAATGAAGTTCAAGGATTTTAAGCTATTTTTGGCACCGCATATAGGACAGTCACCTAGCAAAATTTCCTGAATCTCACCCTTCATAGACTCACCCCAAGAAATAGAGAGATGGATGCTTTATAAATCGTTCTGTAGATATACGAAGTGCGAAAACAAAGCCGAGCATCTGGGCAAGCAATAGCGAACCGCATCCCGCTGTTATATGAAGTTGCGAGCACATCCTTCTAGTAGAATTATTATATGAGTGGAATTACACCAGTAACCGCAAAGGCTATCATTATAGTTGTCAATGCAATTATTAGTGCCATTATAGGCAACGGAAAAAGCATTGGCACTCTTTTTCTGTACTCCAAGAATTTGTCCCCTTGTCAACATCGGTTCTTCCAAGGATTTTATCAAAGCAAGCAAAATTAAGATGACTATTCCGGTGATTATGAAAAATGAGTAGATAGCGCCCCAGATTAGGCTCCATCCGATTGTAAAAAGAATTACGCCTGTATATATGGGGTTTCTCACTTTGCCATATATCCCATCGGTGATAAGTTCTCTTGGTATCTGCTCCGGCCCAGCAACTCTAAGTAGATGTTTGGATGCAACTGCTATGAAAGTTATCCCCAAAACAGCTAAGATTATTCCTATGATTCTGAACGAAAATCCTAAAATACCTTCTATCCTTGGCTGAGCATCAAAAGGAGCCAGTATAATCGGCACAATGAAAATTAATATTCCCAAGTTCCTCACCCATGTTCCCGTTATTTTATAAGCTCTTTCATTTTTTCGGAAAAGCTCAGGCATTGCCTGAAGCCCTAAACCAATAAAGAAAACCGCTATCCACAATATCTACTTTGCAATAGGATTCACTTTTCTCCCCTCTTGCGGGGAATTTCACATAATGGTCTGAGCGTGTCTGAAGTTGCCAAAGAACTTTATCCTATTTCTTCTTTTATCCATAATTTTTCACCTTTTACCCAGTCAATAACTATTTGCTTGTAATCTTCCTTTATTT
>NZ_JBMXHE010000037.1:0-2389 GCF_053987695.1 Palaeococcus sp. (in: euryarchaeotes) | reverse complement strand
TGGAGTTTGCTAGAGGAATGCGCAGTGAAGTTGTCGTCGTCAGCTCGGAGCATGAAGGAGGAGACAAGCTCAGGGCGATAGGAGGGGTGGCGGCACTTTTGAGATATAGGATAAAATGATTAATAGGAAAAACATTAATAGAACGTAACCCACACTTCCTCTCCTTCTCTGTATCCCTCACTGTCCTCCGGGATTTCCAAATAGGCGTTGCTGTTTATTAGAGCGCTTATGATGCCGCTTCCCTTCTTCTTCAGGGGCGTGGCTTTCCCATCCTCATAGAGCACCTTCACAAACTCATGCCTTCCCAGAGAGGAAGAGACCTTGGATGTGAGCCTTGCTTTTACCTTCCCGGGCTCATAATTAGCCCCCACAAGCTCTGCAAGGGCATATTTAACGTAAAGATGGAACTGGGCGAAAACCGCCGCTGGATAGCCGCTCATCACGAAAACCCTTTCCCCATAGCCTATTGGCCTCCCCGGTTTGTTGGTGCATCCATGGAAGAGGAGATTTACAAGACGGTGCGCATAGTCCCTTTCTCCAAAGGCGCTCCCGCCCGTAATCAACACAAGGTCGCACTCCCTCTTTGCCCTCTCAAGGACTTCTCTGATTTTGGTCTCATCGTCGGAAATTATTCCATAGAAATGAGGTTCTCCGAAATACTGCCTAACGAGACCTTTAAGCATGATCGAGTTGCTCTCAATGATTTTCCCTCTCTCCAGCGCCTCCTCGTTGAATTCTTCAATCAGCTCATCACCCGTGACTATGATGCCCACTCTGGGTTTTCTCTTTACCTTCGCACTCCTGAAGCCAAGTGCCTTCAACATTGAAACATCCTGAGGTTTTAGAACCCTCCCTTTCTCAAGGATGATCTCGCCTTTCCTAACGTCCTCCCCCTTAAACGCCACATTCTGCCCCGGAGCAACCGGTCTCAGAACGTAGATCCTATTTCCCTCCCTCTTAACGTGCTCCTGCATTATGACCGCATTCGCACCCTTTGGGAGCTTATTACCCGTCATCAGCATGATAGCCCTTCCATTTGTAACTTCTCTTTTGCTCTCAATTCCTGCGGTTATCTCATCTATAACCTCCAATTCCACAGGGTTGTATTCGCGGGCTTGAAACGTATCCTCCGCCCTGACTGCATATCCATCCACTGCCGCCCTGTTAAAGGGGGGCAAATCTATTGGAGAAACCACGTCTTCTGCCAGAACCCTACCAAGAGCTTCATCCAAGGGGATCTCCTCAAAATCGGGCAGCTCCTTAATGTCTTCCATCATCATGTTGAAAGCATCCCTGTAAGGGGTTAATTTTTTGAATTCTCTCATCGAATCACCGCCATTTGGCTTATTCCCTCGCATGCTTCAGTATATGATACGCCTCCTTCTTAATTATCTCAAGGGCTGTTTTAACCGCATTCAAGCTCCCGGGGATGCAAAAGAGCACTCTGCTTCTTATAATGCCTGCAGTTGCCCTGCTTAATACAGCGGCGCTCCCAATCTCTTCGAAGCTCCTGAGCCTGAAAATCTCACCAAATCCGACTAACTCCTTATCAAAGAGAGGTTTTAGGCTCTCTATCGTCACGTCCCTGCTTGTTATGCCCGTGCCTCCCGTTGTGATTATGACATCACATTTTTCAAGGGCTTCTAGAACTGCCTTCAGGATGGCCAGCTTTTCATCCGGGACTATTTTGTAATAGGCATTCTCATTCCCTTCCTTCTTGAGCTCCTCAATTATGTAGTATCCACTCAGATCTTCTCTCTTTCCCTGAGCTCCCTTATCGCTAACCGTTATAACCCCAAATTTAAAGCTCTTTGGAGCTCTTGATTTATGCTCTTCAACTCCCACATCACTCACCTGTTTAATCTTTCATGGAGAGGTTAATAAATCTATTGAATGGTGGAGGGGGGCATATCGGCAAACTGGCAGAATCAGCCACATAACAGTCTGAAAAACTTAACAGAAGCTTTTTCTCGATAAAAATATTTAAAAGCAGACTGAGGCCAATATTATATGAGAGCAATGATGGGATATGAGGAGTATCTTTATGGAGACCTCTTTAAGCTTATGGGTATGATAGTGGGTACTCCTTTTGGGTTGTATTTGATATATATTGGGGCAAAAGAGAAAAGCAAGCCAGCTGTGATGCACGCCCTTGGATGGTTTTTCTTCCTTGCAGCCCTAACTCCAGGCGATTATATTTTCCAGAAAATATTCCCAAGCTCCTATGAATTATTCATCTTTCAGAAGGTAGCTTTAGGCTTTTCTGGAGTTTGCATGACGGTGGGAGTTTCAGCCCTAGTATATATAAGGAATCCAAAAAAGCTTATGTACCTTGGAGGGGCTTCCCTAATCCTTGTTCTGGGACCCATCTATGAGTATCTCGGAGGGG
>NZ_JBMXHE010000036.1:0-4075 GCF_053987695.1 Palaeococcus sp. (in: euryarchaeotes) | reverse complement strand
AGGCGAAGTTTGTATGGTAGCCCCGCGGGGATTCGAACCCCGGTCGCGGGATCCAAAGTCCCACATGCTTGGCCGCTACACCACGGGGCTATGCCCGTTGAAGAGATGAGGAGGGAAGTTTATAAATTTTGCTCCATTGTGCGAAAATTTTATAAATCCTCACAATATAATATCCATTGGTAATTAAAAGATTCTGCGGAAGATTCCCATGATATGAAGCCTCACCATCCAGAGGAGGTGGTGGGGATGATTGCAAGGGTGAAGACGGGAATTCCCGGGATGGATGAGGTGTTAAATGGTGGAATTCCCGAGAGAAACGTCGTTCTTTTAAGCGGTGGCCCGGGAACAGGAAAATCCATATTCTCACAGCAGTTCATATGGAGTGGATTAGAACTCGGAGAACCTGGGATTTACGTGGCGTTAGAGGAGCATCCAGTCCAGATAAGGCAGAATATGGCTCAATTTGGCTGGGATGTCAGGAAATATGAAGATGATGGCATCTTTGCAATAGTGGATGCATTTACAGCAGGAATTGGAAAGTCCAGGGAGTATGAGAAATACATAATTCATGACTTAACAGACACCAGAGAGTTCATAGACGTCCTTAGAAGTGCTATAAAAGATATAAACGCGAAGCGCGTTGTTATAGACTCCGTAACGACGCTATACATAAACAAGCCCGCTCTTGCAAGGAGCATAATACTCCAGCTCAAGCGTGTCTTGGCAGGTATGGGAGCCACAGCACTCTTCGTGAGCCAGATAAGCGTTGGTGAAAGAGGTTTTGGAGGTCCAGGCGTGGAACATGGTGTTGATGGAATAATCCGCCTTGATTTGGATGAGATAGACGGAGAGCTGAAGCGCTCGCTCATAGTCTGGAAGATGCGTGGAACGAGGCACTCAATGAGGAGGCATCCCTTTGAGATCAAGGATGAGGGAGTAATAGTTTATCCTGAAAAAGTGCTAAAAATTTAAGGGGGTGGGAGGATGGAGGTTCCCTTAAATCCCCTTGGAAGGAAGGAAATACACAGGCTGGAGAGCACACTCCTATTTGGCACTCTCTTTAGACCCGAAGTTTTGGACCTAATAAAAGATCCCGCGGAGAGATTAACGTGGGTGGACAGTTTAGCCGTGGCCGCTGGAGCCCTGGCCAGAGAAAAAGCGGGTATGACCACGAGTGAAATTGCTCAGGAACTTGGGAGAACCGAACAAACAATAAGAAAGCATTTGAAGGGGGAGAGCAAAGCGGGGCAGCTGGTGAGGGAAACCTATGAGCTCATAAAAGGGGGGAAGCTTGAGAACGTTTTCACATCATTAGAGGAGTGTAGAGAATACAGAGAAAAATACGAGAATCTGAAGAGAGAACTCGAGAGGATAAAAGATGAGATAGAAAAACTCCTTAAGTGATCAACCCTTTCCATTTTTCCTGTCGAGGGCTTCTTCCCATGTGAGGATCATGTGTGTGAATGTCCCTTCCTCCTCCTTTATGCCCCTCTTAACCTCAGAAACGTGGGCATATTCTGCCTTAAATTGTTCTAAAATATAGTCCACGGCTTTTTCCGGATCAGCCTTCTCACCACAGGTATAAACATCGAGAGCTGCATATTTTTCCTCAGGCCATGTGTGAACGGATATATGGCTCTCCGCTACGATGACCATCCCGCTCACTCCGGTCGGGGAGAATTTAAAGAAGTAACTTGCCTTCACTTCCATATCGCTGACCTCAGCCGCTTTTAGAAAAATCTCCCGTATTCTGTTTGCATCGCTCAAAATTTCTTCGTTGCACCCTGCAGCTTCAACAATGTAGTGGTATCCAATGGTATCAGTCATCGCGACCACCCCATGTTTGATTAAAAGGAAAGGAACTGAGTTTTAAATCTATCGTTAATCCAAATAAACTTAACTCCCGAAGTTCCTGCGCCTGATGTTTATGGGGGCAATTGCTTCCCGATAAAACTCCCTTAACCTCCTCGTATGCTCCTCCACCCATTCGCCGCTGACCTTTTTCCTTGCTAGACCCTCTTTAATAGCCTCTTCTGCAACAGCTCTTGCTTCTCTGGGATACACATCGGGATGCAGCGGCGATGGAATTATATACTCGTCGGTCAGCTCATCACCCACAACGCTTGCAATGGCTTCGGCGGCGGCTATGTTCATTCCAAGCGAGATGTCTTTCGCATTCACATCAAGAGCTCCTCTGAAAATTCCGGGGAATCCAAGGACATTGTTTATTTGATTTGGAAAATCGCTTCTTCCCGTTGCAACTATTTTAGCACCACCGCGCTTTGCATCATCGGGCATTATCTCGGGAACAGGATTTGCCATCGCAAAAACAATTGCATCATCCGCCATTTTGGATACCATATCCGGACTCACTATTCCCGCAGCACTAACTCCTATGAAGACATCAGCTCCCTCCATAGCTTTAGCCAAATCACCTTCAATCCCATGGATGTTGAACCTTGCCAATTCGCGCTTGTAAGGATTCAAATCATCCCTTCCCTCATGGATTATACCTCTTCTATCCACAGCTATTATCTCTCTAACTCCTTTATAATGAAGGAGCTTTGCTATTGCAGTTCCTGCAGCACCTGCACCGCTTATTGCGACCTTTATATTACCAAAGTTCTTTCCCACGAGCTTCAAAGCATTCATCAAAGCCGCAAGGACAACGACGGCTGTACCGTGCTGGTCATCATGGAAGATCGGAATCTCGAGCTCCCTTTTAAGGCGCTCCTCGATTTCAAAGCATCTCGGAGCGCTTATGTCCTCAAGATTAATTCCTCCGAAGCCCTTAGAAATGAGCTTCACCGTATCTACAATCTCGTCAACATTTTTGCTGTCAATCAGAATAGGAAACGCGTCCACACCTGCAAGTGCTTTAAAAAGGACGCATTTTCCCTCCATAACCGGCATTCCTGCCAAAACTCCAATATCTCCCAGACCCAGAATTGCACTACCATCCGTAACAACCGCAACCGTATTTGGGATTATGGTGTAATCTTCATAACTTTCTCCCTTTTCAATGGCCTTGCACGGCTCGGCAACTCCCGGCGTGTAAGCCAAGCTTAGATCATAAAAATTCTCAATCTTAACCTTTGGAATAACCTCTATTTTTCCGTTTCCGGGAAAATTGCCCCTGTGATAGACAAGAGCATCTTTCTTAAGATTTCTTCTCTGTTCTTCGCTAATCCTCAATTTAAACACCTCCAATCCTATCAACACCAATCTTATCCGCTATTTCGTCAAGTTCCTTCAAAACCTTTTTGTAAATGGGAATTCCAATTTTGAGCCTTGTTTCCTGGGTTAAAAATCCTTTCTCGCCGTGAATCCATATCCTCTCAAAATCAGGATGCTTCTTCGATGACTTTATCTCGCCTATCATTTTGGTCATGCGTTCCTTAAACTCTTCCAGAGGAGTAAAAGCTTCAATATTTATTGCCATAAAGAAGTGATCCACCTCGCTTTTCCTCTCATTTGTGTTCTTCACGTGCCTGCTCCAGGTTCCACCGCTCAAAATTCCGCTTAAAATATCCACCATGAGGCTCAGACCATACCCCTTATGCCCTCCAAAAAGCTCTCCCAAACCGCCCAGAGGAAGCAGAGCTCCCTCATTAAATACCGCTTCAACATCTCTTGTTAAATTGCCGCCCGCATCAATCGCCCATCCTTCGGGAATTGGTTTATTCTTCCTCCTATAAACTTCCAGCTTCCCAATTGGGACAACACTAGTTGCCATATCGAGCAAAAATGGTTTATCCTTTGTGGGTGCGGCCAAAGCTATGGGATTTGTTCCCAAAAAACGCTCCACACCTCCTGTTGGCGCCACTAAGGGGCGAGAATTTGTCATGCTTATCCCAATCATTCCCTCCCGAGCAGCCATCAAAGCATAGTAACCAGCAATTCCATAATGATTGCTGTTCCTCACCGCAACCACACCAATTCCACTATCTTTAGCTTTTTCAATAGCCAAGCTCATTGCTCTTTGGCCTACAACCTGCCCGAGACCTTCATCTCCATCAATTAGAGCATAAGAGGGACCTTCTCTTAAAATCTCAATTCTGGGATTTATGTTAAT
>NZ_JBMXHE010000035.1:0-3892 GCF_053987695.1 Palaeococcus sp. (in: euryarchaeotes) | reverse complement strand
CTTGGAGAAACCATAATAAGAGTGTTTGAAGAGCTTTCCAGAAGACCCAGGCAAACTGCCGCGCCCATAATTCTGGCTTCCACATTTGTATTGGGAATTGCATCCGTTGCAGTGATGATTTATGGGGGAGTGGACACAATAGGCATCCTCGATGGCGCCGTGACAACGTTCGTTTTATTCGGTGGCATAATCGCGGCGTGGGCAGTCATAACGGGGAAAGAATATGTACCCTCTTCACTCCGCAGGGCTTCATACATCGGGGTTCTCATAGTCGGAACTCTCGGCATCTATGCTCTAATACAGCTGATACTGGGCAAAAACTTTGCTTCCTTGGTGCTGCTCTTAATGCTGCTCGGGGTGGCATTGGGCTTTAATGGATACCTCAAGGGCCTCCTCTCGGAGTGATTCTTTAATTTTTTAATTTTAAGCTTAAAACTTTAAGCTTTGCTCTCTTCATTCCACTGGTTAACCCATTGCCATGTTTATTATTGTCTCTCCTATGTTCTCAAGGTACTCGAGGATTCTGCGGTAGCTGTCCATGGCTATCGACTTTTTGTAATCGATTCTTTTTATGCGCTCCTTCAAGTCGTACATTATATCATCGATTTTCTTGAGGTCTCTGATCTTTATCTGCTTTATTATCTCGGAAAAGGCTCCCTTTAGGTACTCAACCTCTATATCTCCATCAAAGTTTTGGGATATCTTGTATATGTGGTCCCCAATTCTCTCTATATTGCGCACTATGAAAAGCATTCCCAGAAGGTCAAAGCTCTTTTTCACGGGCATTGTCTCCTTTGTTGGTCTATGGGAAAGGAGTTTGTTTACAGCTCTGAGAGCCAGGAAATAAAATCTGTCAAGCTCATTCTCAAGATCATGGATGTCCCTTGAAACTGCTTTATCCTCGAGCTGCTTCATAAGCTCTAGATCCTCGAGCATTGAGAGCACTATGGATTTTAGTCTCCCAAGTATCTCATCTATGTTTACCTCATCATCAGCAAGGAGGCTTTTTGCCACGATCCTATTTGGTTCATCGGCAATAATTTCCATTCCCGGAAGGAGCTGCACTGTCTTTCTGATTTTTATTTTGTACTGGGGAAGCTCATCCAGCAGCTGGATATCAAAAATATCATAGCCTTGAATATAGGCGGAGATAACGAGTCTAACGGCCATGTCCGGAGAGTATGTGCTCGATATCTCGAGTTTCTTGGTTTCACTCACATCCTTGGGTTCCTTAGGGAGCACTGTTATTGAACCATCGGGATTCATCACAAGAGGGATAACATCTCCCTGCTTCAGCTTGTTCTCTTGAATCCACCTCTTGGGCAGGGAAATTATATAGGAGCTCCTTCCAGTAAATTGTATCTTTCTAAACTCCATAGATCTCACCTGAGGTATATGCTCGGATAGAGCTTGTATGTGGTGATATATAAACATTTGGATAGAAGTGAGGTAATAGAGGGGAATATCAAAGCTTGGCGAGTTCAATTCCCCTCTCCAGGGCCCTGAAATTGGTTTCCCACAGTTTTTCTTTGAGTATTTCTCTAATTCCCTCTTTAAGACTCTCCTTCTTTAGGGGAATGAGACCCTTTCCGTAGGCATAGCCGAGCATGAGAACCCCAAGAGTTCGGGAATTAATTTTATCTGCCTCATCCTGGAAGTTTCTGACATCTATGGGGCATATTCTCGAGATTGCTGCCCTAACTTCGTCTATAGAGGGATAACGCTCCTTCCCCACGAGGGTGGTTGCAGTTTGTATAGGATAAGCATTCAAAAGGACATAGCTTTTGGCGCTCAGGAACCGGGCGTTTCTCAGTGCCTCAGCTGGTTCCAGTGCCAGCATTAAATCGGCCTCTCCCTCCTCGATCAGAGGCGAGTATACATCACCAAAGCGTAGATATGAGAGAACGCTACCATAGCGCTGGCTCATTCCAAGGGTTTCGCCTATTCTAACGTTGTATCCCTCTTTCATGGCGGCATTTCCAATTATACGTGAGAGCGTTAGACCGCCCTGCCCTCCTACTCCGGCGATTATTAAGTTGAACTCCATTTCAACCACCGCAAAAACTACGTTTTGATATTTTTAAAGATTGGGGGCTCAAGCCTCAAGCCTGAGCCTCTTTATAACGAACTCCTTATCCAGTGCTGTCAAGAAGGATGCCAGCCTCGGACCCCTATCCTTCCCTATGAAGAGGTTGTAGAGTATTTTGAAGTATCTTTTGCTTGGAATTCCTCTCTTCTTCGCGGCATCAAATATAACTGCGTTGAATTCGTCGAGCGTAAATTCCTCCCTTTCCTCAAGCCATTCAGCGATTTCAAGCATGGCATCCCTAACGGCATCATCGACCTCGATTTCGGGCACTTCTCTTAAAAGCTCGAATTTCACATTATCCGGAGCATATCTCTCCACCCAAGTCTTTGCAAGCTTTATACGGAGGTTGATTCTCTTAATATCCTCTTCATCAAGCTCCTTCGGGATGTGTCCCTGCTCCTGGAGCGTCCTTATTATGCCTTCCTCATCCAAGTGAGGCATCTGCACTAAGACCACCAAGAACCTGAAAGGCGCTTGGGCGATTAATCTCTGGGGAACTTTTGGCATTGCGAGCTCGTAAGTCCTCTTCAGCTCTTCTGCCTCTTCCTCGCTCTTTGCACTTTCCAGACCAAAGTAAATCCTCTCCACTTTGTCGAACTCGTCGTAGAGGTTTAGTAAGCCAAGACCGAGATCAATCTTGAGCTCCTTATTGGGCCTGTGGCTCGCGTAGAGGAACCTTATTACTCCCGGCTCTAAGACCTCATAGAGGTCGCTCAATAAAATTACGTTACCCTTTGAGCCGCTCATCTTTCCTTTTTGTCCTTTAATTCCAACGAACTCATACATAAGCCCTAAAGGCCCGGGCTTTTCGAAGATTTTTTTAACTATCTCCTGCCCTGTGTCCCAAGAGCTTCCAGCGGCGAGATGGTCTTTTCCAGCTGGCTCGAAATCAACATCGAAGTGAGCCCAACGCATAGGCCAATCTACACGCCACCTAAGTTTGACGTTGCCTTCCCTTATGTCCGTCTCGCCCTCGCTCCCGCAATGGGGGCACTTATACTTAACGCCCCACTCACCGTCCCACTCAACAAAATTTGCCTCTTTCCTGCACTTTGGACAGTAAATTTGCACAGGTTGCCAGTCCTCTTCCAAGTGGGGCTGCTTGGCTATGTCGCGGAACTTGTTTAGGACTTCCATTATCTTGCTCCTCTTCTCAAGGGCGAGCCTAACCTCATTTGCATATTCGCCACTTTTGTAGAGCTCGCTTGCCCTAAGGAAGTCCACTTCAATGCCGAGCTTTTCAACTTCGCGCTCGAAGAGCTCCATAAAATGGGCTGCATAGCTCTCATGGCAGCCCCAGGGATCGGGAACTTCACTAACAGGCATGGTCAAATATTGAGCCCACTCCTTTGGAACGTTCTTTGGTACTTTCCTAAACCTATCATAGTCGTCCCACATGTGGATGTGCCTCACCTTTTTGCCCCTATCCCTAAGGGCGTGACCCACAATGTAAGCTGTGAAAAGCTCTCTAAAGTTCCCTATGTGGACGTACCCGCTTGGAGTAATACCACTTTCGACCACGTAAACCTCTTTATCCCCCCTCTCCCGGATTATTTTTTCTGCCATATAATCTGCCCAGTGCATACTCTTCCCTCCTTAATCTAAAAGGCTCAAAAGTCTTTTTTAAACTTGTCCTTTTCGGGGCGTGTTTAATTTCACCTCCTGTTACTTAAGCAGTACTTGACTCTGAGAAGAATTTTCAGCGCGTAACACATTACCCCAAGCAGTATCCGCGTCACAGTAATCTCTCTCAGAAAACAAGGCATCCTGTCACCAAACCAGGTTGCAAAAGCACCCCAGAAC
>NZ_JBMXHE010000034.1:0-5637 GCF_053987695.1 Palaeococcus sp. (in: euryarchaeotes) | reverse complement strand
CCCTTTAATTTTTATATCACTGATGCCTTTTAATGCTCATTAAAGCCTTATTTTGACATATTGCTGGGCAAAAAAGGTTAAACACGCTCTTTCGGAAAGCTTATATAGACTTTTACCGATATGAAACTCGGTGATTGTAAAAAATGGCGCTCGACTACTTTTTTACACCACGTTCAATAGCGGTTTTGGGGGCTTCGAATGATTCGATGAAGCTTGGCTATGAAGTCTTCAAGAATCTGAAGGAGTATGGTGATAAAGTTTATCCCGTGAACATTAAGGACGAGGAAGTTCAGGGGGTGAAAGCTTACAAGAATGTAAAGGATATTCCTGACGAAGTAGACTTGGCCGTTATAATAGTGCCAAAGCGTTTCGTCAAACAATCAGTGATAGACTGTGGCGAAAAGGGGGTCAAGGGAATAATAGTGATTACAGCAGGATTTGGAGAAATAGGTGCGGAGGGTAAGAAAGAGGAGAAGGAACTAGTTGAAATAGCTCACAAGTATGGAATGCGTATAATCGGGCCGAACTGTGTCGGAATAATGAACACGCACAACCGCATGAACGCAAGCTTTGTGATGAACGCTGTTAAGGGGAGTGTGGCATTCATAAGCCAGAGTGGAGCCCTGGGTGCTGGAATTGTCTACAAGACGATTAAGGAGAATATCGGGTTCTCAAAGTTCATAAGTGTTGGAAACATGGCTGATGTTGATTTTGCGGACTTGATGGAGGCTCTGGCAGATGACGAGGAGAGCAAAGCCATAGCCCTTTACATTGAGGGTGTGAAGGATGGTAAGAGGTTCATGGAAGTTGCAAAGCGTGTAAGTAAAAAGAAGCCGATAATTGCTTTAAAGGCTGGAAAGAGTGAGAGCGGTGCTAGGGCGGCTTCATCACATACAGGTTCTCTGGCAGGGAGTTATGCAATTTATGACGCTGCTTTCAACCAGAGCGGAATTTTGGTGGCTAATTCTATAGATGAGATGCTCAGTATGGCGAGGGCATTCACCCAGCCGTTGCCAAAGGGGAAGAATGTTGCTATAATGACAAATGCCGGCGGCCCCGGAGTTCTCACGGCTGATGCGATAGACAAGCACGGTCTGAAGCTTGCGAATCTTGAGGAAGAGACCATGAGGAAGCTTAGAGAGTTCTTACCTCCAATGGCTGCAGTGAAAAACCCTGTGGACATGATAGCCTCAGCGAGGGGCGAGGATTACTATAAGACGGCAAAGCTTCTTCTGGAGGATCCGAACGTTGATATGCTCATTGCAATCTGTGTCGTACCAACTTTCGCGGGAATGACCCCCACAGAGCATGCAGAGGGCGTCATAAGGGCAATGAAAGAAGTGAACAATGGAAAGCCTGTTTTAGGGCTATTCATGGCAGGTTATGTAAGCGAGAAGGCAAAAGAAGTCCTGGAGAAAGAGGGAATACCCGCGTATGAAAGACCGGAGGATGTTGGAATAGCTGCCTATGCTCTGGCAAAGTTTAGCGAAATTAATGAGGAATGAGGTGGTTTGAATGGCAAAGGTAACTGATATGGTTTTAATGGATAAGCCGGGGGAGAAGGTTCTCCTCCTTGGAAACCAGGCAATAGCGCGTGGTGCTTTGGAAGCGAACGTTGCTGTTTACGCAGCTTACCCCGGAACTCCGAGCTCTGAACTCACGGATACCATGGCAATGGTCGCCGAGAAGGCCGGTGTCTATATGGAGTATTCAACCAATGAGAAAATTGCCTTTGAGACTGCTTTAGCCGCGGCTTGGAGTGGATTGAGAGCAATGACGGGAATGAAGCACGTTGGATTGAACGTTGCTGCGGATAGTTTTCTTAGTTCCGTTGGAATGGGCGTTGAGGGCGGTTTTGTCATAATGGTTGCTGACGACCCGAGCATGTGGTCCTCTCAAAGCGAGCAGGACACGAGGGTTTATGCGAAGTTTGCAAACGTTCCAGTGTTAGAGCCAAACGATCCTCACGAGGCAAAGGAAATGACAAAGTACGCCTTCGAGCTGAGTGAGAAATTCAAGCACTTCGTAATCCTGAGAACGACCACGAGGAGCTCTCACGCCAGGGGTGATGTTGAGCTTGGAGAACTTCCCGATGAAATAAAGCAAGGAAAAAGGAAGTTCGGCAAGTTTAAGAAAGATCCAAGCAGATTCGTGGATGTTCCCGCAAATGCAAGAAGATTCCACCCAGCAATCCTTGAAAAGATCGAGAAGATCAGGGAAGAATTAAACAACTGCCCATTCAACTGGATTGAAGGAAAGGAAGATGCAAAGGTTGGAATCATTGCTCCCGGTTTAGCCTACGCTTACGTAAAGGAAGCTCTGGCATGGCTCGGCGTTGAGAATGTTAAAGTTCTCAAGCTTGGCACTCCATTCCCTGTTCCCTACAAGCTCCTCGAGCGCTTTATGGACGGTCTTGAGAGGGTTTTAATCGTCGAGGAACTTGAGCCTGTGGTTGAGGAGCAGGTTAAGACATGGGCCTTTGATAGGGGGCTTGACATAGAGATTAAGGGCAAGGAGCTCGTCCCAAGGATCTATGAGATGAGCACCAGAAGAGCCGTGCAAGCAATAGCTGAGTTCATGGGTTTGGAATTACCTGTGGATTACAACAAACTCGATAAGCTCTATGAGAAGGTTTCTCAGATGGTTCCACCGAGACCACCCTCACTGTGCCCGGCGTGCCCCCATAGAAACAGTTTCTATGCAATAAAGAAAGCCACAAGGTCTAGAGGAATCTACCCAAGCGACATAGGATGCTATACGCTCGGATTGCTTCCACCGCTGAATGCCGTTGATACAACGGTTGCCATGGGTGGTTCTATTGGAATTGCTCATGGATTGGATGTGGCATTAAATGGAGTGCCGGGTGAGAAGGAGAGGACGAAAGAGAAGAAGATTATAGTTGGTACGATTGGTGATTCAACATTCTACCACACGGGCCTTCCGGCACTGGCGAACGCGATTTACAACAGATCAAACATCCTCGTGATGGTTCTTGACAATCAGGTTACAGCAATGACGGGCGACCAGCCAAATCCAAGCACGGGGCAAACGCCACATGGGATGGGGAAGAGGATACCAATCGAAGATGTTGCTAAAGCCATGGGCGCTGACTTTGTTGCTGTAGTCGACCCATACGACATTAAAAAGACCTACGAGGTCGTTAAGAAGGCTCTTGAAGTTGAGGGAGTTAGCGTCGTGGTCTCAAGGCAGATCTGTGCTCTCCACAGGATTGGACAAATGAGGCGCAGGGGGGAGAAGTGGCCCATTTATTACGTGGATGAGGAAGCGTGCACTGGCTGCAAGATTTGTATAAACGCTTACGGTTGTCCTGCAATTCAATGGGATGCTGAGAAGAAGAAGGCTTTCGTGGAAGCCAGCATGTGCTGGGGTTGCGGAGGTTGCGCGCAAATTTGTCCTTTTGACGCGTTCAAACCCACGGAGGAGGATGCACAATGAGAGAGTATAATATCGTGATTACGGGTGTTGGCGGTCAGGGAGTTTTGACCGCCTCCCAGATTCTTGGATGGGCCGCTCTTAAGGCAGGGCATAAGACAAGGGTTGGTGAAGTTCATGGAATGAGCCAGCGTTTTGGTAGTGTCATTGCTTACGTGCGCTTTGGTGAGGACGTTTACGGTGCAATGGTCCCCGAGGGGAAGGCCGATGTCATTCTCTCTTTCGAACCAGTGGAAGCCTTGAGATACATAAACTACTTGAAGGAGGGCGGGTTGGTGATTACCAACTCGAAGTCGATCCTCCCAATCCAAGTTTCAATGGGCATGGCGACATACCCCACGGAAGAGGAGATGAGGCAAGTAATAGAAGGGGACTTCAAGGCTAAACTCATATCATTCCCTGCTGAAGAACTCGCAATTAAAGCCGGGCACATTATTACGACGAACACCGTTTTGATAGGTGCATTAACGCAGACTCCGGGCTTCCCCTTGGATGCAGAGCATGTTAAGGAGGTTATTAGAATTAGCGTTCCCCCAAGAGCTGTTGATGTCAACATGAAGGCCTTTGAGCTTGGTGTTAAAGCCGCAAAAGAGATGCTGGGGCTTTGAGGTTTTTTATTTTTTACGCACTTTCCGATTATTCGACTTTAATAAACTCCACTCCTTCTTTGAGCAAAAATAATTCAGCAAACAGTTGAGCTTTTCTAATTATCTTTAAGGCTTCTTCTTGTGACACGCCGATAAGAGAGGGATGTACTACTTTATTCCTGTATTCTTTAATAAGGAACAAATCCTTTAAGATGTCTTCCCCATAATGTTCCATTATTTCATATCTCATTTGTGAAAGGAGTTCCCCCATAGTCATCTTTTTAAGTTTTTGAGTTTTCTTGTAAAATAATATCTGTAGTAACAATTCCACTGCTTGTGCAGACTCTGAAATTGCTATCTTTAAATCTTCCTCTTTCGGAGATTCTTGAAGAAGATTCTGGGCTTTTGTGAGCTTTTTCTTGGCTTCTTTTATTCTCCAAATTTGCTGATATGATGAGAGAAAGGGATACTTCTCTTTTAGTTCTTTAATGCGGCTCTCCCGTATTCTTTGCCACTCTTCATTAAAAAGTGCTCTTTTGTCGCCGGGAAGAAACAAATCTAAGAACTCGGCAGTGGTAAGCACTTTTGTAGTTGGTTTGACTTCTTTTTTCAATTCTTCTATTTCTTTTTGTGAAAATTTGTAAACCAAAGGATCAACAATCACAAAATCAGGTGCTTTCTCTTTAATTTTTTCTTTAGGCTTACCTGTTGACCATGAAAGGAACACAACTTCATCTGGATCACTAAGCCACATGGGAGTTTCCATAAAAAATCCAATTTCACAGATGGTTATTGTTTCATTTGGATTATATATACTCATATACTCGCCCTCAAAAGTGGAGGATTCTCCAGAGACGAATGATTCTATTATATCCATGATAAATTCTTCTATTTCTGATAGAGTTAATTGCCGTCCCTCTTCAGAAATTAACTCGTAGTACAGTTCTCTGTCTACGTATCCAGCTCTCCATAGAGCTAAAATAATATATGCCCGAAACATTCCTTCTATGGTGTTAATTAGTTCTTCATAAACTCGAGCAACTTTTATTAATGGTGTGGAGGGATTGTACATGGTATCCTCAATTCTAAGAGAAAGATATGAAGGTATCTCACCGTAAATAGGAAACTCCTCTTTAACTCCTTCCAAGAATTCCTGTAGAGGGATGATATTAAGAGGGATGATTAGTTTCGAAAAGTCGGAATAGTCCTTTTTCTTTCCCATAACTCCCTCCCCTATTGTATAATCTTCCCGTTGTTTATATAATTTGTTTTTAGTCTCTGTGAATTATCAAAACTCTGACATTAACAAAACATGCTCCTAATCATGGTGCCGCTTGAATTCTTTTAAAATATGTAAATTTCAGAGAATTCAAAAGTAACTTTCTATTAGTTTATAGTCTTCCTCCGGAATTTCCCTCATGGCCTTGCCCATCAAGTGGCCGCTCCAACGTTTTTTGTTCGTGATGAATTTTAATTTTGGAATTAAAGGCTTGAACTCAACCTCTCCAAGCTTTATTGGCTTAATTTTGACTCTCAAAGGATAAGTTTCGTTTAGATGTGGTGGAGACTTGAAGATCTTGGTTGAATCCTGATAAGG